>DASZJS010000705.1:0-10504 GCA_035947935.1 Gemmata sp.
CTGACCGTACTGGTGGATGGTGGCGACATGGATGAGCCCGTTAGCGACTCAGTTCGATCTCTTGTGGATGGTCATATCGTTCTGGATCGGAAAATTGCCGAGCGTGGAATTTATCCGGCTATCGATGTTTCACGAAGCATCAGCCGGGTCGCCAACGATGTTGTAAACCGGGAACATATCCTCGCGGCCCGAAAGCTCCGTGCCATCCTGGCTACCTATGGCGAAGTGCAAGACCTGATCCGAATTGGCGCTTATATGCGTGGATCGAGTCCGCAAATCGATAAGGCCATCGAGTTGATGCCCAAGATCGAGAAGTTCCTGAAACAAGATGTTGGCGAACGGTCCACATTCGAGCAAACTCGCACTGCGATGTTGCAGCTTGCCTCCACTTGGACGTTTTGAGGATGTGTTCAGTTTTCAGTGTTCAGTGTTCAGTTAAGAACTCTCGGTCACGATTGCGAGACCGGAGTGTCTTCGCTGAAAACTGAACACTGAAAACTGAACACTGGGCTTCCCACAATGCCCCACCTTGACACGGGCCGACCAGTTTGCCATAAGCCTCCCCTCTCAGGAGGTGGGCGGTCGTGAAGCAATTCGAGTTCTCCCTGGATAGGCTGCTGAAAGTGAAACGGCAGCTTGAGCGCCTTGCTGAGATGGAGCAGCTTCGCGCCCGGGAGGCCGTGGACCGCGCCCGCGCCAACCTTCAGGAATTCCGCGAACAACTCACCCGCGTTGCCGATCAACTCAACGCCTCCATCGGTCGTCCGATGGCTGCCTTTCAATGGACATCGGTTTACGATATGGCCGATAGGCTTGGCCAGTCCATCCGAACATCCGAACAGGAAGTAACTGAAACCGAGCAGAAATTGCTTGCTGCGGCTCAAGAGCGTGCCCAGATTGCCACCGAGGTGGAAGCGCTGGCAAACCTCCGCCAACAACAGTGGACACAGTGGCGGCAGGAAGCACAAAAGGTTGACCAGGATCGGCTCGACGAGATCGGCATGCGCCAGTGGCAAGCCGCCCGCGGCGAGACGATGGGCGGACCCCAGTCACCCTCATGAAAAACTTCCTCATCCTTGGCTTGACAGCTCTGCTTCTGTTCTCGATTTCAGCCGCTCTGTCGTTGTGGTTGAATCAGGGCCGCTACGCCACCGACACTAGCCTCTCAACCGAGAAGGCTGGCAAAAAAAACTCCTCAGAAAAGGAAGCGACTGAACCTCATCCTCAAAAGACTGAGCCCAAGGCGGCATCTGGTTTGGGTGGAGTAGACCCGGATTCTTTCGCCAAGCTCACTGACAGAGAGCGCAGACTGAGCCTTCGGGCAGACGAGATCAATATCATCCTGAAGGACGTTCTCGCCCAGCGGGACGTTATCGATACACTGATCCGTCAGATGGTTGTCGAGTTGAAAACAGCGGAAGGCAGAGTCGGCGATCTGGAGGTCCGCACGGCTGAACTGGAGAAAAAGAAGATTGATTTCGACGCCGCTGAGCGAAAAAACATCGAGCGGATCGCTGGCCTTCTCGATGCAATGGCACCGGAAAGCGCTGCGGCGACGCTGAAGCAAATGGCCGACTCGGGAAAGATGGAGGTCGCTGCAAAAGTTCTGATATTAATGAAGGACCGCAACGCAGCACGAGCACTGGGTGAACTTGGAGACCCCGCACTCTCAGCTCAACTGTTGGACAAGATACGGTTGCTCAAGTCAGCTACCTCTACCCCAACGCCACGACCAGGTGGAACTGTTCCAGCGGGCGGCGTTCCACCAACCGTATTTCCCTGATTGACTTGGGTACGACTGACAGACCGCAGCAAACAATGGGAAGATGAAAGACAATACCACTCACACGAAGCGCCGCACCAGCTACACCCAATGGATATGGGGAATATAGAGCAGCACGATGCCCGGCTCAACCGACTCCACCCGATTAGCCTCATTCCGACCACCGCCCATCCTGATCGGGGTTGGGATCCTCGTCGTTGCTCTCGGCTTCGGACTCCCGAGGTTAATAACCGCGACGACTCCCGATTCCTCTGTTGCCGAACCCAACTCAGCAGGACCCAAACCGGCTCTGCCCTGGTCTGATACACTTACCCTGCCAACCGTCGAAGCAGCGCCTGAGAGGCCCGGCTTGGTAATGGCCTTTGCCCGTTTGGCTGGTGGTTTGGTGGTCGTGTGCGGTTTGTGCATCGTCATCACACGGTGGATGGCCAAGCAAACACCCGCACCTGCGGGAACGATGGAGGTTCTCGCATCGCTTGCGGTCGATGTCCGGTGTGCGATTCATCTGGTGCGAGCCGGCGACCGACGACTGCTGATTGGGACCGATCTAGCTGGGGTCAAAGCGCTTACCGAACTGCCCGGTCGATTCTCGGATCTCCTACTGGAACCGCAACCTCAACCCGCTACGGCCGAGGCACCTCCCAAGCCAGCAACCATCACAGAAGAGTCGGTCGTGCTGGGGCCAGTTTCAGTGCCGGTGCCGATGCCTCCACCAACTCCGCCGAATCGGGATGAGATCATTGCCATCCTGACACGACTCCGAGATGCGGCTGTATCGGCATCGCCACCGCCCGGTTGATTCATCCCCAACCCACATGGAGGTGGGATTATGAACGACGTCGTCGATCTATTCACGCGCCCGGATGGGCTGAATCTTCAGAACGCTTCGCCGCCGCTTCAGGTTGCGCTCCTGCTGGGACTTTCCACTCTGTTGCCGGCCGCACTGATGACTGCCACCTGCTTTACGCGGGTGATTATCGTGCTGTCATTCGTCCGTCAGGGACTTGCCACACAGCAGGTTCCGCCCAATCTCGTTCTCACCGGGCTGGCTCTGTTCCTCTCCCTGTTCATCATGCAACCAGTCTTCGGTGAGATCGACCAGAAGGCTTTGCAACCATATCTGAGCAAGCAGATGACGGGTCAGGAGGCTGTCCGTACGGGCCTTGATATCCACAAGCGGTTCCTGCTTCGCCACACCCGCACGCAAGACCTGGCTCTCTTCCTGCATCTCGCTGGGAATACGACCGTTCAGGAAGCCGAACAGGCACCGCTTCTTACTGTGATCCCGGCATTTGTCATCAGCGAGCTCAAGACTGCATTCATCATGGGTTTCTGTATCTATCTGCCATTTCTGATGGTGGACCTGGTGGTATCCAGCGTTCTCACTTCGATGGGTATGGTGATGATGCCGCCCGTGACCATCTCGGCCCCATTCAAGATCCTGCTGTTCGTCCTGGCCGATGGTTGGCACCTCGTGTGTTACGCCATCGCGGCAAGTTATGGGTGATGGAGAGACACCTGATTCGCCCTCCCCGAGGGAGAGGGGGAGTAAATCAAAGCCCCTCTCCCGGGGAGAGGGGGGGTGAGGGCAAACGTCTCATTGCGGATCCGGTGTTTCAGCAGGAGATTGCGATGTCCACCGAACACGTAATGCAGATGACCCAGGAGTTGTTCCTGGTTGCGCTACTCGTTGCCTTACCGGCCCTCGTGGTCAGCCTCATCGTCGGGCTCATCGTCAGCATCTTCCAGACCGTTACCAGCATCCAGGATCAGACACTCAGTTACGTCCCACGAATCATCCTGGTCGGGCTGATACTTGTAATAACGCTCGGGTTCTCACTCCAACAGGGGATTGAGTTCACCAGACGGATGATTGGGTTTGCCGCGGAGGCCGGGAAGTGACGCCCGCAGTCGTAATCTACGTCGGACTGGTTCTGGCTCGGGTCGGGGCGTTCGTTGGAGTGATGCCGCTGTTTGGTGCGCGCACACCCCGGACAGTCCGGGTTGGATTGGCGTTGGCGCTGGCTGCATTCTACCTCGGAATCGTTGGTCCAGGGTGGGAGCCGGCACTTGCCAAACAAGCCGCGGACGTTCACCCGGTTGTGTACGCTTTGGCGATGGCGCGCGAAGCCTTCATCGGCGCTGCGATGGGGTTGGCATTCGGCTTGTTCCTGCTCCCTGCCCGAGTTGCTGGCGAGTTTATTACACACCAGGTCGGATTGAATGTGGCACCAGAAACCGGAGCGGCAAGCGGGGAGTCAGCCGGAGTTCTTACCAACGTGTTCGAGATTGTGGCTGGGCTCGTATTCCTCGTTGCGGATGGGCACCACATCGTCCTCGGAGTTCTTCACGCATCCTTCGCCAAATTGCCGCTCGGCGGTGCTGCGATCCCGCAGGTTGGGGCAATGGTGGGCGGATTGGCAAATGCTTACGAAATGGGTTTGCTCCTTGCCGGGCCAATGACCCTTTGTCTGTTCCTGCTGTCTGTCACTCTGGCAATCATGGCCCGAACCGCTCCTCAGTTGAACGTCTATTCTGTCGGGTTTACCTTACAGATAATGGTGGTTCTGTTCGGTGGGCTGTTCCTTCTCCCCGAATTCATACTCACACTCCACGCGATCATAGGCCGCACGGGCTCAGCTCTCACTCTCTCGGTGGGAGGTTGATCGGTGGCTGAAGAAGTCGATAAGGAATCGAAAACCGAAGACCCGACACCGCGTCGGCGGGAGGAAGCCCGCCGACAGGGTCAGGTTCCGTTCAGTTCAGAACTGGTTGGGAGTGCAGTGCTGTTGGCGGGGGTGATGGGGCTCATCTACATTGGCCCATCGATCTGGGAGACCATGATCGGAATTTTCCGGCACGATCTCACACGGCTCTTCCATGCGGAATTTGGGCTGGAAGGAGCGCGTGAGTTACTCCAGAGGACATCGATTCTGGCTCTCACAGCCCTGACGCCGTTGTTCGGACTCCTGCTTGCTGTTGGGGTTGGGGCCAGCATTCTCCAGGTTGGATTTCAGATCAACGCCGAGAAAATGGAACTGAACTTTGATAAGTTGAACCCAGCAAACGGGTTCGGTCGCCTCTTCTCGATTGCATCGTTGGTCCGCGGTCTCTTGACACTTCTCAAGATCATTGCCCTTGCATTCGTGGCTTTCTGGGTGATTGAAGGACGCGGCGTTGTGTTGACCTCCCTGAGTACCAACCGCCTTCCCGGGGCAACAGCTTCCGGCTGGGCGATTGTTTTGCGGCTGGCGACCTATCTCTCAGCAGCCGTGACCCTTGTGGCGGTGATCGACTATATCTATCAGCGACGAAGGTTCGAGCAATCGATTAAGATGACCAAGCAGGAGTTGAAGGAAGAACTCAAGCGTGAGGAAGGCGATCCCCAGATCAAAGGGCGCATCCGCCAGCTCCAGCGCGATCGAGCCCGACGAAGAATGCTTGCCGAAGTGCCGAAAGCGACTGTGGTTGTGACCAATCCTTCACACTACGCTGTGGCTCTGCGGTACGAGGCACCCCGGGATACCGCCCCGGTGGTCGTTGCAAAAGCGCATGGACCGTTTGCTCGCCGCATCGCGGAACTGGCTCGCCGCCACAGTATTCCGGTACTCGAACGGCCTCCTCTGGCCCGAGCACTGTATGCTGGAGTACGGGAAGGGCAGGCGATTCCGGGACCACTCTTTCGTGCAGTTGCGGAAGTTCTGGCATTCGTGTATCGAGTGCGCGGATTCGGACCGGATCGAACGCCAATCAAAGTGACCAAGGGCGTACCCGGCGATGCTTAATCTCATACTCGGTGCGTAAGCGACAGGGCGATCCACTCAGAACCTGACTGAAAATTGAAGCGTTTTGTTCCGTTGGGATGCTAATTTTGAGATAGAGATAAAAAACGATTGAGAAAATCGCGTGAGAGTTGAAAAACCGCCTCGACCACAATTAACCCCGCCCTCTGCGTGTTCTAGACCTTGATGTCGCCGAACAGGCGAGGTTGCGAACGGACTCCCGATGGCAAACGAGCCGACGCCGGTATCCGGCACGGTCCTCCAGCGAAGCGAGCTACTCCTTTCAGTAGCTCTGCTTGGTTTGTTGGTCGTTTTCCTGGTTCCGCTCCCAGCCATCCTGCTCGATCTTCTGCTCGCGTTCAACCTAAGCGCAACGATCCTCCTGTTGTTGATTACGCTAACCGTTCACCAGCCACTGGAGTTTTCGACGTTCCCGTCGCTGCTTTTGCTTTTGACCCTGTATCGGCTCGCTCTCAACGTTGCAACGACCCGGCTGGTTCTACTAAATGGGTATGCTGGGGAAATTGTGCTATCGTTCGGGAAGTTCGTGGTGGGTGGCAACCTTATCGTGGGTTTGGTCATTTTCGCGATTTTAGTCATTATCCAGTTCGTGGTCATCACACGTGGTGCGAGTCGTGTGTCCGAGGTTGCAGCCCGCTTTACTCTCGATGCAATGCCCGGCAAGCAGATGGCAATTGATGCGGAGATGAACGCCGGATTGATCGATGAGTCAGAAGCCCGTCGCCGCCGACAGGCTCTTATGCGGGAGAGTGAATTCTACGGGACGATGGATGGAGCCAGTCGGTTTGTTCGGGGGGATGCGATCGCCGCGGTGATTATCACGGCGGTCAATCTGGTTGGCGGTATTATTATCGGCCTGACCAAGGGAATGCCAGTTAGCCAGGCCATCCACACTTATTCGATCCTGACTATCGGTGACGGTTTGATCACGCAAATCCCAGCTCTGATTACCGCAACCGCATCCGGCATGCTGGTGACAAAGGCTACCAGTGAAAGCAGTTTGGGACAGGAAATCGGAAAACAGTTCCAGAGGGCGGCCGGACCTGTCCGGCTGGGGTCTTATATCCTGCTTGGGCTGTCGGTGATGCCCGGGATGCCAACGCTCCCATTCCTCGTTCTTGGAACCGGACTGTTCATTCTCTCTCGGCAGATCCGTCGGTTACCGGCAACGCCCACGACGACGGGAGGAGTAGCAGCAGCTGGGACAGCCGGCACTTCTCCGACAGGATCGCCTGTCGAAGGATACATGGAAGATTTTCTTCAGGCCGATCGAATCAGTCTGGAGATCGGTGCTGCTCTGATTCCGCTTGTCTCGGCCCGTCGGGGGCCAGGGCTATTGGATCGGATCGGTGGATTGCGGCGCGATTTGGCGCGTCAAAGTGGTCTTTGGGTTCCTGCGGTTCGCGTGCGGGATAACATCCAACTCGAACCACAGGCGTATCGGGTGCTGATAAGTGGGAGGGAAGTCACGCGAGGCGATGTTCGCCCGGATCTCTGGCTGGCCATCGATCCAGGTGGTGCCGCCAGAATAACACTCACCGGCGAAAATGCCCGTGAACCAGCATTCGGACTTCCCGCGAAATGGATCGCGGAAACCGAGCGAAATCGCGCTGAGATGGCCGGTTACACCGTGGTGGATGCCCCGAGTGTGATTATCACGCATCTTGGGGAAGTGGTCCGTCGGCACGCCAGCGAATTGCTAAGTCGAGAAGACCTGAAAACGATGGTGGACAAAGTTCGGGAAACGGCCCCAGCGGTGGTCGATGAGTTGATACCAAACCTCATCACGATGGGCACCCTGCACCGCGTGTTGACCCTCCTACTCGAAGAGCGCGTGCCAATCTCTAACTTAGCCCGCATCCTGGAGAGCTTGGCCGCACATGCGCCCGCCACCAAGGACGTGAGCGAACTGACCGAGCGGGTTCGAGTGGATATTGGACGGGCAGTTGTGGATCGGTTTCGCGATCCAACTGGGAAAATCCGTGCCGTCGTACTCGATCCACGGCTTGAGGTGGAATTCCGCCGGCTTGTGCAAGGACAACAACTTGCTCTCGATCCCGCGCGATTGGAACAACTTACGGTTCGACTCGCTGCCGAAATCCGAAAAGCGAATGCCCGCGGCCACGAGGTCGCCCTTCTCTGCGATGCCAGCCTGCGGCGAGCAGTCCGTCACGCAGTCTCCCGATCCTTACACGACCTGACCGTGGTTTCTTATCAGGAGATTCCAACCGATCTGTTGATGGAACCTGTCGCTGTTATCCGCCCAGACGACCTGACGGGGGGAACCTCCGCAGTCGCCAATATGTTCGAGCAACCCCGCAGTTGATACTCGTCAGGTTCCTGGTTGTATGTCGATACTGAAACCTGAAGCGTGGCTTTGATGCCCCTTGTTCGCCCGAGTTTTCACCATGAGCGGTAGTAACATTCATCCTTATCAACGTCAGGCCGATCAAAATCGCCGCGATGAATTGATCCTGAGTCACCTACCACTGGTCAAGCATGTCATCGGGCGGCTCCTCGGCGAACTGCCGCCAGGAGTGGATGTCGAGAACCTGGAATCGGCTGGCGTCCTCGGTTTGGTGGAAGCCGCCGCCAAATTCGACCCCAACCGCAACGCCCAGTTCAAGACGTTCGCTTATCTGCGGATTCGCGGATCGATTGTGGATGAACTTCGACGCAACAGTCCACTTCCCCAGCACATGCTTTCGCGAGTGTCGATTATTCGCCGGGCCTACCGCACACTCCCACACCCCGTCACCGTCGATGCTCTTGCCGCAGCGACCGGGCTCACGACGGATGAGGTTGCAGATACCCTGTCGGCAGAACGGTTTACGAAGACAATGTCCTGGGAACAGACCGCCGAACCAAACGGCATGGGACCTGTGCAAACGATTGAACCCCCAGACGCCGAGTTGGAGCGATGGGAAACGATTCAACAGCTTGCCGATGCCATCGAATCTCTGGCACCCAAGGAACGGACGGCCGTTACCCTTTACTATCGCGAAGATTTGCGGTTGAAAGAGATTAGCGAGATCATGCAACTGTCCCCCTCACGCATTTCACGACTTCTCAGCAAGGCGATATTTGATTTGGGCGAAATGCTCCGAATCCAACTGGGGAAGAGTACGCTTGGCACCGCGTGTTGACATGCCCGCTGGGGAGTGTATACATGCGCCACTTCGCGACCGATACGTGAGATGATTTCAGACATGCGAACGACGTTCCCGTGCTCAACGGCGGGAATTGCTGCTCTGATGGCATGGGATAACCCACAGATTGAGCAGATTACAGAGATTTCAAGTAAAAGTGATATCCTCTGTTCAATCTTATATTCTGTGTTTTCAGCGGATACATGATGTCTCGAATCATCTGTGGATAACTTTATGGATGAGGGACAAACGGGATCCGGTGGCCTGGTGGTACCTGCTGCCCAGGTTCGGGTTTCCGATGAAGCAGTCCAAATTGGGGCTCCTTCTCGCGGAGAATCAGTTGGAGAGCCAAAGATTCAACTCGTCCGGGAAGGTGGGGTCATCCGGGCGATTGAGGTGATTTGCTCTTGTGGGGAACTGATTCGTATCCGCTGCGAGTATAGCTAAGGATGGCAGACTGCTGCGAGTATTGCTAAAGGACCGGCAGACCGCTCCAGGGAGGGGGGAACGGTGGACGGAAGGACGCAACTCCGGTCTAGTGTGTGCGTACTCGTTGCGAGTCTCGCGACCGGGTGTGGACCCATTTCGCAGTTCTTTCATCGCGATCCACCAACATACCCCGCCGAGGTGGGCAAATCGCAACCTTACCCAACCGATAATTCGTTGTTGGATCGGAACGGAGTTGTTGGGGATACAAGTTACCCTCCCAATACAGCCATTCAAACTGGTGGTGCGGGCATGCCAGGTTACGGACCTCCAACAGGTGGTCAACCGGCTCAACCGGTCCAACTACCGGCACCGACACCGCTGCCTTCCACACCCATGATGCTGCCAGGAGGATACCCAGCACAACCCGGAAGCAATCCTGCGCAAACCGGGAGTAACCCAGCACAACCTGGGTGCAACCCAACACAACCCGCAGGTGGCGTGCCACCCGGAACTGCTGGAAATGGTGTGCCGGCTGGCGACCCCCACCTTCGTACGACTCCGACTGCGGTTGGTGGACGGCTGGAACTCGCCCCGTGGGAGTTTCCCGCAGATCGCGTTGTCGAGTTAACCAAACAGTTGGACACGCTGAATTCCCTGAACCGGAGCTTGCTTGCCCGCATCCGGGAACTGGAATCGCACGGTGCAACACGCGAACAAGCCATCGCGGAAGCAGTGCGCGATGTCGAAAGAGCGGATGATGAGGCGACGAGAGCAAGGTCCGCACTCCAGCTCACACGGGAAGAAACTGCGGTTCTTCGTGCTAGACTCCAGTTGATGGAGAAGGAAGATGTCGAGACCTTGAGGTTGGTGATCGCGGCCCTTGAGAAATTGTTGGATTCGCCCCCTCCCCGGAGAGTGCCATGAGGTTCCGGGGAATCGTGATTGTGGCGATCTTCGCCGCTCTTGCCGGGTGCAGTCTGCTGGACAGGTTAGCGGAGAGGCGCGATCGAGTTCCTGCTCCGCCAACATTCAGTCAGTACCACCTGAATGGGTGGTCGTGGGATAGTGTCGCTCGGGTTGTGGTCTTACCGTTCCTCAACGAGTCCGAATACAACCGAACCGGAGACGAAATGCGAGCCGCTTTCACCTCCGAGTTTCAGCGGCTCGGTCGATTCGAGGTCATCGCGATACCGGCGGATGATCGAGCCAGCCTCGCAGCGCAGATTCACCGCAACGGGCAGTTCGATGAGGCGGATATGCTCGAACTTGCGAAGCAGACTCGGGCGGATGTCGTGATTCATGGTGTGATAACACAATATTCGCCCTACCCACGACCCCGA
>DASZJS010000706.1:0-5030 GCA_035947935.1 Gemmata sp.
CACGACGTGAACGCCCGCTTTCTCCAGTTCGCGAGCCCAGATGATATTCCGTTCTTCATCCAGCCGGGCCTTCAACTCGATCACCGCGGTCACCTGCTTGCCCCGGTCGGCAGCTCTCTGGAGGGCACGGACAATGGGGGAATCGCTGGAGGTGCGATAGAGAGTCTGCTTGATGGCCAGAACCCGGTCGTCGGAGGCAGCGGCCTCGACAAAATCCACCACTGGAGCGAACGACTCGAACGGATGGAAGATCAGGATGTCCCGCCCGCGAAACGCTGCCCAGGGGGCAGTGGACTGAGCAAACGCAGAGACTGGAGCAGGAACGAACGGTGGATCCCGGAGATCGGCGAAGCCCGTCATCCCGTAGATCTGAAACAGTCCCGTCAGGTCGATAGGGCCGGGAATCTGGTACACATCGGCCGACGCCAGCTTCAACCCTTCCGCCAGGAATTGCTCCATATCCGCCGGGGCACCGGGCTCGATCTCCAACCGGACGGGGTGCCCCCGCCGTCGCGCTTTGACGTGGGCCTCGATTTCCTCCAGCAGATCATCGACTTCATCGTCCAGTTCGTACTCGCTATCCCGGGTCACCCGGAAGGCTGCGGATCGCCCAAGTTCCATTCCAGGGAATAGATCGTCCAGGTGCAACCGGATCACTTCTTCAAGCGGAATGAACGCATAGGTCGGAGTACAGGGTGCGGAACGAGACGCGAGGGGCAACACCCCCGACGCCTCGTTGGTGGTCGTAGTTGGTTTCGGTTTCTCCCGCTCCTCATTTGCCACCTGGCCTTCACTCTTCACCTCAATCATCGGTAAGGCCACGAACCGAGGCATCACACTGGGAACCTGGACAACCGCGTAAAGTGGATCGGCATCGCCCGGTCGACGGAGGGAAACGGCCACGTTCAGCGATTTGTTCAGCAGGTGTGGAAAGGGGTGGGCCGGGTCGGTAGCCAGCGGCGTAAGAATCGGGAAGATCTCGCGTCGGAAGAGTTCGCGAACGTGTCGCCGCTCGTCTTCGGTGAGATCGCTGGTGGAACGTAGCACGATGCCCCGTTGCTGAAGGGCCGGGAGTACGTCAGTCGTGAGGCAGCGGTATTGTTCGCTCACTTGTTCCGCAACCGTCCGGCGGATCGTTTCGAGTTGGAGTTTGGGTGAGGTCTGATCGGCCCCCGAGCCGGTGGGGATGCCCGCGGCCACCTTCTGCTGGGTGCCCCCGACCCGAACCATGAAGAACTCATCCATATTGGAACTGAAAATCGCCAGGAACTTGAGCCGCTCCAGCATTGGTACGGTCGGGTCCTCCGCCTCTTCCAGAACCCGGCGGTTAAATTGCAGCCAGCTCAGATCGCGGTTGATGTACAGACACGGATCGTCGAGGTTGGCCGGGTTAATAGTCTGCATGGGGCGTCTCCGACGACAGAAGCAGAAACGTCTCTAGTATACCGGTCGTGCGACCGGAGGTCGGCCCCAGTTTCGTCTTCTCTCTTCCATTCATCCTTCATCCCTCATCCCTTATCCTTTCCTGAGTCCCTTCAGGCTATAATCACCATTACCGCTGCCTTCCCACATCGGAGCCCACCCGTGATTCACCCCATCCGTCTGGTTGTCGTCACCTTCCTGATCGCCGCGGGGGTTGCATCCCTCGATACATCCACCCCGGCACAAGATGCCAAAGCCGACATCGCGAAGCAGAAAGAAACGGTCGTTGCAAATCTGAAGAAAGCCGATTTGTCCAGAGCCACGATCACCGAGACCAACAACTTTTTCATTGTCGGATTGATGCCGGAGGAGAAGACCAAGGCGCTGGGAGTGATCCTGGAGAAAATCGTTCCAATTGCCCGTAAGGGACTTCAATACGAATCCAAGGAAGCGGTCTGGAAGGGCAAGCTGGCGGTGTACTACTTTCCGGAGGGGCGCGACTTCAAGAACTTTCTTCGAACGGTGGCCCAGGTCCGGCCGGATGGGGTCTACTACGATGTGCGGTCGGATGCCCCGTTTGTTGTGGACCCGGTCGAGGTATCCGGGAAGGCAACCGAGGCCGACCAGTTTGCCAGCACCGCTGCAATCGTCGCCGGAGCCTATCTGAGGGCTCGGGGCACTACCGCCAACATCCCCGACTGGGTAAGCAATGGGTTCGGCAAAGCGACTGCACTCCGGGCTGAGGGTTTTACCTCAACGCGGTATAAGAACTTCAAAGCGCAGGCAAAACTGGTGGCAAATGGGGGCAAAACCGGCACGCCCGCCGCGATCGTTGACCTGTGGGGCGAAATCAAATCGGCCAACGCCGAAATTCTCTCCGCAAGCCTGGTGGAATACCTGGCTTACGGCCCTGGGTCAGAGAATTTCATCAAGTTGGTTTACGGGTTCCGCCTTGACGAAAACGGCAACACGCCTTCCGTTGCTCAAGCACTGGAAGCTGCCGGCTGGAAGGAAGTTCCTGCACTCGAAATGGCTTGGCAAAAGTGGGTGGCAACGGGGAAGCCCTGATCTTTCAAAAATCAGAGGTGAAGGGCAAGCGTGAAGAGTTCTGGTGTCTTGCCCTTTGCCCCTTCTTAAAACCCTTAACACCAATCGGGCGGGACGAGCCACAACAACTCTCCGGAAGCCTTTGCGGGTCCATTCTCGAACCGGACGCAGGCAACGCCTGCCTTTGTCATGTGAATCGTTCCCGAGGCCGCTCCGATGAGCCACTCCAGATATTTCCCCAGATCCGGCATGTGCCCGATCGCAGCAACCGCTTTCTCCTCACGCGATGGAGTGCGATCACCGCGGGGTGGCAGATGGGTCAGGAATTCGGACAGACGGTGGGGTTTCAGTTTGTCGATCGCCAGTTCATCGCAGGTGACGGGGCGTATGCCGGGTGCCAGGATCGACAGGAACTCGACGGCGGTCTGGTAAGCCCGAACAAGGGGGCTCGCAGCGAGTGCATCAACCATCAAGTGACGTTTGGCGAATGCTTGAGCCAAGACCCGGGCCTGATTCCGCCCGTGGGCGGTGAGAGGGCGGTCGAAATCCCGAGTGATCCCGCCCGAACCGATGTCTTCGGCCTCAGCGTGACGAATCAGATAGAGTAGCAATGAATATCCCCCGCGGCTACCGGCAACGACTGTTCATCCAATCCTCACGCGGCTGCCCTTCCGATAAGCCCCTCTAACTTCTACATTACACGAAGCGCTCGATTCCTCTAGCCCCGATGTTGATGCGAACCGATTTATGAAGCGGAACGATATTAGAAATGTCGCCGTCATTGCTCACGTCGATCACGGCAAAACGACTCTCGTAGACCAGATGCTTCGGCAGTCCGGACAATTCCGGTCTGAAGAGCTCGATAAGCTGGTGGGGGGGCAGCACGGCCTCATCATGGACTCGAACGACCAGGAACGGGAACGCGGCATCACCATCCTGGCCAAGAATTGCGGCATCCGCATTGGCGATGTGAAGGTGAACCTGATCGACACCCCCGGACACGCCGATTTCGGCGGGGAGGTCGAGCGGGTGCTCAAGATGGCCGATGGCGCATTCGTACTGGTCGATGCGGCCGAGGGACCACTGCCCCAGACCCGCTTCGTTTTGCGAAAAGCCTTTGCTGCCGGTCTCAAGCCAATTGTTGTGATTAACAAGATCGATCGGCCGGATGCCCGCATCGACGATGTCCACGCTCTCATCTTCGATCTGTTCATCGAACTGGGCGCCACGGACGAACAGGCGAACTTCCCCGTCATCTATGCCAGCGGTCGAAGCGGCATTGCAACCACCGACATGAAGGTGCCGCCGAAGGATCTTCACCCACTCTTCGATGCCATCCTCAACAACGTCCCGGCTCCGGATGTCGATGACACGGCACCGCTCCAAATGCAGGTGGCCGCCCTCCAGTACAGTGAGTTCGTCGGTAAGATCGTCATCGGCAAGGTTTACTCCGGGAAGATCCGCAAGAACCAGAAGGTCACCGTCGTCCGCCAGACGGACGGCACCTCGTTCAACGACACAGTGGTTCAGATCCTGGAGTTTGACCGCCTCGCCAAGCGGGAGGTGGAGGAGATCCGGGCCGGCGACGTGTGCGCGGTCGTGGGCCTCGATGAGGCCGAGATCGGCGACACGATCTGCGACTTCGAGAAGGGCCGCGCCCTACCCCCGCTGACCATCGACGAGCCGACGCTCGACATGGTATTCAAGGTGAACGACTCCCCGTTCGCCGGGCTGGAGGGCAAGCCGATGACGAGTCGGGAATTGCGCGACCGGCTGGAGAGAGAACTCCACCACAACGTCGCCCTCCGGGTCCGCCCTGGCGACCGCGAGAGCGAGTTCTTCGTTTCCGGCCGCGGTCTGCTCCACCTCGGCGTGCTGCTGGAAACGATCCGCCGTGAGGGGGGCGAGCTTGCGGTCGGGAAGCCCCGCGTAATTATGAAGGAAGTCGATGGGCACAAACAGGAACCGTTTGAACATCTGGTAGTTGAGGTGCCCACCGAGCACCACAGCTCGGTGATTCGCCTCGTGCTGGAACGGCAAGGCGATTTCCAGAAGATGGAGAACCACGGAGCCAGTACCCAGCTCGAGTTCTTTATCCCGGCTCGGGGGCTGATTGGTCTTCGTACCCGCGTGCTGACATCCACGCAGGGCACGGCGATCATGCACCATAACTTCCACGAGTACCGGCCTCTGAAGTCGAACATACCGGGCCGCGCTACGGGCGTGTACATCTCGAAGGAACTCGGGAAGGTGACCGCGTATTCGACCGAGGACCTGTCGGGCACGCTGTTCGTCGCGCCGCAGGACAGCGTGTACGAGGGGCAGGTCGTGGGCGAGCACGGTCGCGACAACGACCTGGTGGTAAACGTGACTAAGCCGAAGCCGCTGACAAACATGCGGGCGTCCGGCAGCGACAAGGCCGCCGTCATGAAGCCGCCGCGCACGTACTCGCTGGAGATGGCTCTCGAATATATCGAGGACGATGAACTCGTCGAGATCACACCGAACTCAGGTCGCCTCAGGAAACTCTTCCTGAATTAATCCAGTCGGAAGAGATCCGA
>DASZJS010000707.1:0-3181 GCA_035947935.1 Gemmata sp.
GCCCGGATTATGCAGCAGCGATTATTTGAGAGTATCTTCTCGTCGTTACGAGCGTTTTTCGAGCCTAAGAATCGCTCGTTCGACTGCTCGGGGCGCACCGCCCCTTACCCCCATCCCGTTTTTCGCATTGTCTTGGTTTCATCCGCTCCAGAAGTGAGCCACAGCCGGACGCTGACAGACGTGCTCACAGACTCGCTCAAAAAACTGCTGATTCGGCCAACTGCCACTTAGCCGCACCACGATGCGGCGACAAGTTACCACCACCGACGCGGCCACCTTGATCAAGAGCAAGCGCCAAGTAGCCGGGTGACCTTCTCCCAAGGGATCCTGGCGACGACGTGTGTTCTGGTATCGCCTCCGCGCTGGCTCCGGTAATGCGGCCAGAGGAATGTCGCCTGGAGGTGCTGGCGGCGGGTCGGCAATTTCCCGACGCAACCGCACCAACAGATTCAACGCCGCTGCATGCAGGTAGAGCCTGAAGTAGTTGGCCATGAAACGATGGTCGCTCAGCCGGTCCATCGCCATTCCGCATTTGAATTCTTTATTGCGATTTTCACTTTCTCCACGCATGACATATTCGTCATACGTTGCTTCCAGATACGCCTGAGCCCCGGGTCGGTTTGTTGTTACGAAACGGCGATTTGTCCCTTGTGCGTGCGCCTCCACCTTCACCACCACCCACCTGGGTAAGTTCCATGTTCACGCTTGATACCAGAATCCCGCAAACAGTCGTTGTGGTTCGTGTGTCTCATCCCGAAGGCGCACTGCTTGCGCGAGCAATTCGTCGCTTTCTCGCTGCAAAACTGGGTTGGTTGATTGGCCGTAGGTGTAGATGACATCCAGCCGTTCGCATTCGTCGTACATTGTCGGGTTGCCGAAACCGCCATCGCCACGCGCTCGAATCCTCACGTTGGGCCAGACTGCGCGAATCCGATTCACGAGATACGCCAGGTCATCGTCAGCACCCAAGGAAGCCGTTGCGGTACCGTGACGCAAGCTGATCATCACAATCGCGTCGTTCTCGGCACACGTAATCACGAGTGGCAGGTACTGGTACTGTTCGTAAAACCCGTGGAATAAAGTCAGTTGTTGCGACCGGTGAGTGGGGTCGTCCACGGCGTCGAGATCGAAGATCAACGTGATTGGCGGCTGCGAGAACGAGGCGATGAACTGGTCGATGAACACGTCGCGGAGGCGGAACAGGGAGGGGATGTCGATCTGGTTCTCGAAGCGAGAGAGTGTCGGCTGACTGGCCAGGTCCGGGTCGTCGGGCGAGCGATCGGCGATGAGCTTGAAGACGGGGTCGGTTCGTAGGGTGTCGTGGTCGTTCTGGTCTTCGTAACCGGCGAGGATGCCGAAGACACGGGACCGGACCATCTCCAGGAAGGTATGCTCGATGAGGTCGGGATTGCGAGGATCGTGCAGAGCGGCCGCAAATTGCGCTGTCAGGCCGATTCGTTCGTCGAATTGTCGCAACGGCAACAGTCCCGGCGTCGGAGGTGAGCGGCGAGTCAGAGACCTCAATCTGAATGGGCAGCGGTTCGTAGAAATCGAAGTCGAAGAGAGAAGCAGTTTTTGGATACAAGATCGGCCTCGGGTGTCATTGCCAATGGAACGGCATGTAACTATTTCGACGAACACCGGCATTTTTGAGATCACCTCCAATTGCAATTCCGGGTTCGCCGACAGAGTGGTAACGGCATTTCGGCCGCTTTCGACTTGCTGGCCTCTCGCGTGCGGTTACACTCAGCGGCATGTCTGACGTCACCCATCTCCTCGACGCGGCCGCGGCTGGCGACCGTCAAGCCGCCGCCGACCTGCTGACTCTCGTTTACGACGAGTTGAGGAAGCTTGCGGTGCAAAGGATGGCTCAGGAACTGCCCGGGCAGACTCTCCAGGCCACGGCCCTCGTTCATGAAGCGTATCTCCGCTTGGTCGGCAGCGGGGGTGAATCTCGCTGGGACAGCCGCGGACATTTCTTCGCGGCGGCGGCTGAGGCCATGCGGCGGATTCTAGTCGAAAGCGCTCGCGGCAAGGCGCGGGAGAAACGCGGCGGCGATTGGAATCGCATCGATTTTGAGAAACTTGACGTAACGACCTCAGTCTCCCCCGACCAACTGGTGGCCCTTGACGATGCCCTCGCACGGCTGGCGGTCCTGGATCACATCGCAGGCGAACTCGTCAAATTGCGATACTTTGGCGGTTTGGATCTTGCCGAAGCTGCAGTTATCCTGAGCATTTCCCCGGCAACTGCCTACCGGCACTGGGCTTATGCCCGCGCGTGGCTCCACGGCGAATTGTTGCCTGAATCTTAGCGATCTGGTTTAATTTTCGTCTGTCGTGAGAAAACTCACCGGGTCGCGTCGCACTGATAGATAGTGGCGATCCGCCAGTGAGGTTTCCATGACCGCGATCGAAGAGAGTGCCAGGTCGATTTTCCTCGCTGCTCTGGAGCGAACTCCCGACCAATGGCCCGCTTTTCTGGAAGAGGCATGTGGCAGCAATGCCGACCTGCGCGCTCGGGTCGATCAACTCCTAAAAGCCCACGCTGCGATGGGCAGCATCCATGCCGGTGAGACAGCCGCCTCGTCCGTTACCATCGATGCGCCAGTCATCGAGTACCCCAACACGGTCATCGGTCACTACGCCTTGCTGGAACAGATCGGCGAGGGAGGCATGGGCACCGTTTGGCTAGCCCAACAGACCGAGCCGGTCAAGCGGCAAGTGGCGGTCAAGCTGATCAAGGCGGGAATGGATTCGAAACAGGTGCTGGCTCGCTTTGAAGCCGAGCGGCAGGCATTGGCGCTGATGGATCACCCGAACATCGCCAAGGTCTTTGAAGCCGGCGCGACGCCAGAGAACCGACCGTACTTCGTCATGGAGTTGGTCAAGGGCGTGTCCATTACGAAGTATTGCGACGAACATCGCCTCACCCCGCGACAGCGGCTGGAACTGTTCTTACCGGTTTGCCAGGCAATCCAGCACGCACATCAGAAAGGCATCATTCATCGAGACATCAAGCCTTCCAACGTGCTTGTCGTCGTGTACGACGATAAGCCTGTGCCCAAGGTTATCGATTTCGGCGTCGCCAAAGCGATCAATCAGCAACTCACCGAGAAAACCTTTCACACCGGATTCGGGGCAGTCGTCGGCACCATCGAGTACATGAGTCCGGAGCAAG
>DASZJS010000708.1:0-5931 GCA_035947935.1 Gemmata sp.
TGAGGGTTGACCTTGAAAATTGCCTGGAGGATTGGATTCTGTTCCGCTGATTTGCTGAACCCGACAAGTGCTGCCATCACGATCTGATTTGCTCGAGTAGGGAGACTGTAGATGAACTGATTGCCCAGCCGGACATTGAGTTCGGCTAAGAACGGCTCGATTCCTGTTTTGATTATCTTCCCATCGGGTCCCGCGGTCGCTCCGGAACAGAAAATCAGTTTACCTTTTTTGGTTGGATTGGTCATGTATTTCCGAAATGCCCCAATGGCGGCATCGGTGAATGGTATCCGTGGCTCGGCCACGACAACCACCGTTGCATCTTCCGGAATCACTGGCTTATCGATTGCGAGTGTAAGGGGTCGCACGTCGAGATAGTTTTTCTCAAGATAAGCCTTCAACCGCGTTGCAGTATGGTCGGGCCTTCCACCTTCCGTGCCGGAAATATCCATTTCGCCGTTCGACTGAGTGAAGTAAATAATCGGCTTGGTTTGGCTATCGGCGAGAAAAGAGATCTCCTTGTAAAGTCGGCTTTCTCCTTTGAACGTCTGGCCCTTCTCGTCGAAGAACTCGCTGTCGGGGATCACCGCATGCCTCTTCTCATCCTCTCCGGTCGCGAGCAAGACGGCCCCTCTCACAGTCCTTTGATCGAGGACCAACTCGAGTTGGGGGTATTTGCTACGCAGATTATTCACTAAGGTCTTGTCTGTCGCCGAACTGAGGAACTTGACCTTGAGCTTTCCATCGCTCGCATCCTGACAGGCGAGAAGGAGTTGCCGAATGTCGTTCGTGTCCCGGTCTCCAGACTCTTCCCTTGGCAGAATGGCGTAAGCAGTGACTGGCTGATCGAGGCGTTTGAGGAGATCCGTGGTCGTGTCCGAAATGGAATAGAAACCGGTCGCGGTGGTATCCAGTTTGTTCGGCACCTTCAGCGAGAACAACACGTTGGCAACAACCAGGGCAACCAGCAATAACAAGGTCGTGAGAACGAAGTTTGCACCGTAGACGAGTTTCCGGATCAACGAGTGATTCCGCTCTTCCGCGCGAGCGGGTTGGATGGCCGTGAAGATCAGACCACTCCCAACGACCGCCATCAAAAGTGGTATCAACGACCACCGGGCTTCCTTGTCTTCTCCCTTATCGAGCCAATTCCCGAGGCTATCGCTCCATCGGTAGAACAACAACAACCCGGCAAGTATGACGATAATCCCCAGAACTCCGCCGACTCCGAGAATGCCCGCCCGCACTTCCGATCGCTGTTTGGCTTCACTTGCGGGAGGAAGACCAACGAACAACCACGCGGCGGCAATCCCAGTAACGATGAGACCGAGCAAAGACGCGACCGCTCCGATGCTGTAATCGCCCCGCTTTTGGTTTGCGATCTCATTTGATGGCTTGGGCAGTTCCGGCGGTTTCTCCAAGTCGAGGTTTTCACTCAGGGACTTGTCGGCCGATTTCTCCGAGCTCGGCGTCTCGAATGCCCTCCAAGCGAGGTAGGCGGTAAGGATGAGCAACACGACCGAAACGCCAGCGAGAATGTTTCCTGCCATCTGACGCTGGGTACGGATAAACTCGACCAGTGATTGGCCGATGATTGGGGTCGGAGCAGTCGCGGGTGATGGAGTCGGTTCCATGGTTGCAGGATACTCGTTATGCAAGGGCCACGGTTTGTGTGTGACCCGAATTCCCAGTAGTCTTTCAGATGCCCAAACTAGCGGACATCAAATCAGTTCCACTTACGTGTTTCCAACACTTTCACCGACAAGAACAACCAGAAAAATCCAAGCGAAGAATACAATAAAACATCCCGAATGGGCAATCGGCCCGACAAAGCCTCACCCCACATGCTGGGAAACGCCAGTCGACTCATGGCCGTCTGAACAAAGGTGGGCAGTCCAAACGAACTGACCGCTTCCCGGAACAGGAAGCAGACCAGGAAGAGCATCATCCCGGCGAACGTCAACACGGCAGCCACAATCTGATTCTTGGTCAGCGCCGAGAAGAAAAGCCCCATCCCAACAAACGCCAATCCCTGAGCAGCAAGGCAGACGTAGAAACTGAGCAGTGGGCGATAATCGAACGGAACGCCCGTTTCGATCCGTAGTGCGATAAGGAAGAGGCCGGCCGGCAACCATGTGAGTAAGTAGAATATCCACGTCCCAATAAACTTGCTCAGGACGACTGGCCATTCGTTCACAGGTGCCGTGAACAACACCTCCAGACTTCCGCTCCGCTTCTCTTCAGCAAACAATCTCATCGTTAGTGCGGGAACAACCAACAATAATACGAACACGGGAATGATGGCAAAGAAGTAGTGTTCCAGGATGGGTTCGGGAATCGGCTGTGGTGATGGTCCACTCGACACCCGCTCCAGGAGACTGATAAATAACCAGTAACTCAGCCACTGCATCAGCAGCATCCCAGCGAGGACCAGATAGCCGATTGGCGACAGAAAATACGATGAGAGCTCGCGTCTGGTAAGTATGACAAATTGGTTATCGGAACATATCCCGACGGCAAACGTGAGATAAATCAGTCCAAGTCCGATTAGAATCAAGCCATCGGGGATCAAAAACCCCACAGGGCGATCATGGACTGGATTGCTCACGAACGAGGTTAGTATGACGCCTACTCCCAACACCCCTACCACCCCAAGCACGCCCCTCAGCCAAACCGGGGATCGACTTAAGAACGCGATTAGAGCCGGAACAAGGAATGCAATAGCCTCCAAGAGGCGAGAGAATACCCTCCACCGATCGAGCGTCCCGTTCGGCCTGCGGAGAACGGCGGGTCCATCATAGAGGAGGGTTGGGAAGATGGATCGACCAATCGAGTAGATTATGATCGCCGCACCAACTGCGCCAAGAGTGAACGCGACAGTATAGCCGATCCCCTCTGAAGTATCTGTTCTCGCAAGGTAGGCACAAAGAAATCCCACACCCAAAAGGGCCAGCGCGATCCCTGGCCCAGCAAGAAAATCGGATTTGAATACTCCGGTTGCGACGCTCCCCACCGTCAACAGCCCACCAACTGCCAAAAGGATATTGGATGCCCCATTCCGATAAAACTCTTCTGTCTCATGCCGGCAGAACGAAATTGTAAACAACAGCCCCAACAACCCCGCCCCAACTCCCCACGGAAGCAAGTAGTATCCTGCTTGTTTGTTAACAACGGTGGTCCCGAATGGTCCCGGGATGATCGACACGACAAGTGCGACCAGGAGTAAAAAGAGTGCTGCTCCACCATAGATCCGGCGGATCTCCTGTTCGCCATCTGTTGCCGCGTGATAGAGCATCAAGGCGAGTCCCAATGCGCCCGCCATGAATCCCCATCCCTCGGGCACCCACCGTGGACCTACCGCACGGGTGGCAGCTACCACGACAATACCCAGAATCAACAGAAACAATCCAATGAAGCCGATCAGGCGTGCTAACGTCGGTCCCTCATTCACAACCGCGGAGGGGGCCGTTTCGATTGACGGAACGGGAGGATTTGGCGGGAGCGTTGTCGTACTCATGGGAGTGGATAGAGCCTGTCAGGAATCGGGATTATCGAACACTCAACCTGCATTCCAATGAACACTCTCGCTCGGGCTTTGTACTAACGACCATTGCACCACATACCGTGAATCTGCTAATTCTTAATTGCCCATCAACTGCCGGGTGTCCGGTTCTGCTTACTCGCCCCAACAAACCCTTCTCTTGTTACGCCACCGGAGTCGAAGTTGGTTCGGGAACGGATGGGGTAGGCGGCATCGCAGGTTCCGATTGCCGCAAAACGACCGCAGTGAATAGGTCTTCCAGCTTTTCTCGGCGGAGATCCAGCCGACGAATACCCCATCCCTTTGAAGCCACCCGACGGGCCAACTCCTCACGGAAATCCTTGTAACGATCCCGGGTCTTCAGATCGAATGCGGTCAGATCGCCATCGATCTGTTTTGATGCGACCGAGGACAGTTCGGGTTGATCCTGGAGGAATCTGTTAACAAGGTCGATCGGACCGCGAATTTCGATCGACAGTGTCGGCTCGCGGTTTTCGATCGCCTTTATCGTGTCGTCGAACTTGATCCGTCCTTTGTTGATGATAATCACGCGTTCGCATACCTTCTCCACCTCACTCAGAATGTGGGTAGAGAGGAGGACTGTGTGTTTACCGCCGAGTTCCTTGATGGTGTTCAGGGTCTCGCCGATCTGCACCGGGTCGAGTCCGCTGGTTGGTTCATCGAGAATCAGGATAGGCGGAGCGGAAAGCATGGCATCTGCCAGCCCAACGCGCTGCCGGTAGCCTTTGGACAATGTGCCGAGGAGCCGGTTCTGCACCTCTTTGAGGCGACACTTTTCCAAGCAGTAATCGATACGGGCCGTGCGACCCTGTCGTTCGACCCCTTTGAGCTTGGCCCGGTATGAAAGGTACTCGCGGACCCGCAGTTCGGGATAGAGTGGAACACTCTCGGGCAGATATCCAATCTGCTTGCGAACTTCCATCGACTGATACATGACATCGAATCCGGCCAGCCAGGCATACCCACTGGATGCGGGGAGCCAGGTGGTCAGAATCCGCATGCAGGTGGACTTCCCCGCGCCGTTTGGCCCGAGGAAGCCAACCAGTTCACCAGGTTGAACCTGGAACGAGACATCATCGACGGCCAAAACGGGGCCGTAGTTCTTGGTCAGGTTCTGGACGCTGATTGCCGCCGTCGCCATGGGTGATCGCTCGCGCTGCCGGTTGGTGAACATCGCGTGGGACGATTCACAATGATATGACAGCAAGTTGTCCCGACAAGCGGGTAGAATCGGAGAAGTCTCCCGGAGGAACCTCGTATGCCTCTTCTCGACCACTTTCACCCACCCCTGGCTCCGCGTCGGCACTGGGAGTCATTCCATGTAACGTGGGCAGGAGCAATTGCCGATGCCCTGAACGAAGATTTACTCCCCGATGGCTACTTTGCGGAGGAACATGCCCACGCCGGGGCACGCATCGAGATCGATGTGGCGACATTCACGGATGGGTCATCAACCTCCACAAACCGTACTGTTGTGACACAAACCTACGCCCCGCCTGCTCCATCAGCGGTGATCCCAGCAGCTTTCCCGGACGAGTTCGAGGTGCGGGTCTACGAGGCCGAAGGGGGTACACGGTTGGTTGCGGCGATCGAACTGGTTAGCCCGGCAAACAAGGATCGCGAGGCATATCGCCGCGCCTTCGCCAGCAAGTGCGCCGGTTACCTGGCCCAGGGAATCTCGCTGATCGTCGTGGATGTGGTTACCAGCCGCACGGCAAACCTTCACGCCGACATCCTCCATTTGCTCGGGAGCGTGGATGACAGTGCATTGGCCACAGGCGAAAACCTCTACGCGGTTGCTTACCGTCCCGTGGTTCGGGACACCGGTGGGATGATCGAGATGTGGCCTGTCCCGCTAGCTGTAGGTAGGGAGCTTCCCACATTGCCCCTGGCCCTCTCCGCGGAACTGTGCCTGCCGATTGACCTGGAAGCAACCTACACCACAGCGTGTAACCGCAGGCGATTGGGTTGACCGGAACCACTCACTTCACCTTCCACCGAATGACCGTCAGCGAATACGCTGGGAAGCGGTAGTCGAATTTCGTTGCGTTTGCACGGTGTGTTGATTTCACCGGGCCAATTCGATCCGGAGCCGCAAAGCTGTTGGTGACATCAGGCTCGCCTGCATGTTTGGTATCAGCGAGTGTCCAGACTTCCGCAACGCGGCCATCCCCTCCAAACGCCGCCAAATCGATTGGGCGAATCACATCCTTGGGACCAAGATTCACGGCAAAAAGCGTCACGACTTCCCCGTTCGCGGAGAGCGTGGCGCTCACATCCGGTGCGGTATTAGCGGGGAGTGCCGAGTCGATGCGGAGAGCCTTGTCGCCCGCCAGGGTGGCGTAGAGTTGCTGGGCATAGTACGTTGGAGC
>DASZJS010000709.1:0-8279 GCA_035947935.1 Gemmata sp.
GTCGATTAAACCCGTTCCAAACGGAACGGCACGGACGAGGTCCGGACCCACTGCTTCGTAATTCACCAGCTCCGGCCGATAGCGGTACTGAGGAAGACGAATGTAGTCCGCATTGGTGGTGATTTCGGTGTGCGGTGCCGCAACGCGAGCCGATTCGTAGAGGTCTTCTCCGCGGAGCGCGGGCGACCAGGCATCGAACCCGAGCTTGCAATTGGGGCGATCGATATCGTTAAGCAATTCGAGGAGCGCAGTGGTGTGAACGGCCAGGTCGTGGTGATTCTGGATCGCGATGGTCATTCCATGACTCGCCGCGCGGTCGCATATTTCGCGGATGGTGCCGACGACGCGCTGCCAGGCTAAGTGAGGACTTATTCCCGGCATGGCATAAGCAGTAAACACACGTACATACTTAGCTCCAAGCAAGGAACCGAGCCGCGCGAGTGCTTCAACGTAAGAAATCTGCATTTCCAGGAAAGGGACTTCCGCGGCAGCCGCTGGATTGAGGTCGGTGTAAGCAGCAACGACTGTGCAGCGAATTCGGGCGGATTGCAGTTCATCCTTGAGAGAAGCGACAACCCGATCATCCGCATCGAGCGGCGACAGGTGCGGACGCTTCCCCGCCAGCATGACGGCATCGTAGCCAAGCTCTGCCGCTCGGCGAATGAATGCCGTTAACTCCAGGGTAGCCTGACCCCAAAGTCCGCCATAACTGATCGAGAAGAGTCCGAGTTGCATCGATTGACTCCTTCGTTATCATCACTGATATTCGACACGATTTAATACGGGAACGCAATTCTTCGCTTGATGGTGTTGCGAAATCGTTGACGTATCTCGTCATATCGTGATACTATCGATTCCAGGGAGCCACACATGAACATTTCGATTTCCGATCACCATCAAACACTAGCGCAAAAGCAGGCAATTGCTGCCGGCTTTAGCAACATCGTCGAATATCTGGAGACGATGATCGAACGGGCGGAGACTCAGGCAGAAGACGAGATGGAGATCATCGCCGCCGTCAGAGAAGGGCTCGATGATGTTGCTGCGGGCCGTGTTCGACCGATCCGCACAGCACTTGCAGACCTGGCCCGAAAATATAACCTTCCTCCAACTCCAGAGAACTGATAGGTGGCCTGTCAGGTCAACCTCTCCGCACGAGCAACTCCTTCTTCACTCATTCCGGAATTCGTTCATCGAAGTCGGCTTCGAGAAGGTACAATCATCTTTCTGCCGACCGGCAATTCCCATCGACCCACCAGTGGGGATGCTCGTTCCGGGATCGCGATGCACTACATTTGCCGAGCCTTGTTCTCACTCCTGCTTGTCGTCGGTGCAACGCACGTTCGCGCGGCGGACCCCAAAGCAGACCATTTCGAGTCGCGTGTGCGGCCCGTATTCGTGGAGTTTTGCGTTCGCTGTCACGGTCCGGAAAAGGCATCGTCTGGGCTTCGCCTGGACTCGCGACAGGGCTTGATGGATGGCGGTAGTACCGGGCCGGCAGTGGTAGGCGGCAAACCAGCCGATAGCCTGATGCTCAAAGCCGTTCGCCGAGAAAAGGGTGTTGCCGCAATGCCTCCGGACAAACCCTTGAAGGCCGAGGCTGTCGCGGCACTGGAGCAGTGGATTCGCGATGGGGCCGAATGGCCCGCCACTGCTGCTCCCATCCGCACTGCGAAGCACTGGGCATTCGAGCCCGTTCGCGCTACGGAACCGCCTCCCGGCTCCGGGCAGCCGATTGATGCGTTCATCCTGGCAAAGCTCCGCGAGAAGGGGCTAAAGCCAGTGGGTTCGGCCGACAAACTCACACTCCTCCGCCGGATCACGTTCGACCTGACCGGACTGCCGCCTACGCCCGATGAGGTCGATGCCTTTCTCAAAGACACTGGCCCGGATGCCTTCCACAAGGTGGTGGATCGACTGTTGGCTTCGCCGCGGTATGGCGAGAAATGGGGGCGGTACTGGCTCGATGTGGTTCGATATGCCGACACCGCCGGGGAAACAGCGGATTACCCCGTCCCGGATGCCTGGCGGTATCGCAACTACGTCATCAATGCCTTCAACGCCGACAAACCTTACGATCGGTTCATCGCGGAACAACTGGCCGGGGATATTCTCGCTGTGCAACTCCCGCCTGGAACGAGCGGTGATCGTTACGCCGAACTCATCACCGCAACGGGCTATCTCGCGGTTGCCCGGCGGTTCGGGTTCGATGTCGCCGCGGATCACTTCCTGACCATCGAGGACACGATCGACACCTTTGGGAAGAGTTTCCTGGGTTTAACCATTGGCTGTGCCCGGTGTCACGATCACAAGTACGATCCTGTGAGCGCGAAGGACTATTACGCCCTCTATGGCATCTTCGAGAGCACCCGCTACCCACACCCCGGATGCGAGAAGGACAAGGCACCGCACGATTCCGTTTCGCTTGTCCCGACAACAAAGATGAACGAAACGGCCAACGCCTTGCATGGACTGGTTGGTGCGGCAGCCGGAATCAAGGCAGATCGGGTTGTGACCAAGACAACGCCGCAAGCTTATGCGGTTTGGGAAGGGAGTCCGCACGATGCCCAACTCCAAAACCGCGGCGATCCCAACGCACGCGGCCCTGCGATCCCGCGGCGATTCCTCACGGTTCTCGGCGGGCAAACGCTCTCAGCAAACTCGGGTAGTGGTCGGTTGGCTCTGGCGGGATGGGTGGGTGATCCCAGGAACCCGCTCACAGCGCGGGTGATGGTCAATCGAATCTGGGCCGGTCATTTTGGCACAGGGCTGGTGGCAACTCCGAACGATTTTGGCACTCGTGGAACGGCACCCACACATCCCGAACTATTGGATTGGTTGGCAGCGCGGTTCGTGAAGGATGGGTGGAGCATCAAGGAACTGCACCGGCTCATCGTGTTGTCGGAGACTTACCAGCGATCGGCGGCAGTGGATGAAGCGGATCGGAAGACCGACCCGGGCGACTCGTATCTCTGGCGGTTTCCGCGGCGAAGGTTGAGCGCTGAGGAAATCCGCGATGCCATGTTGTCAACGAGCGGCGATCTGGACCCGACACCCGGTGGCCCGCATCCCTTCCCCGCTTCAAAGAGCTGGAATTTCACGCAGCACGATCCGTTTACGGCAGTATACGAGATGAACCGCCGGAGCGTCTATCTGATGACGCAGCGGATCAAGCGGCATCCGTTTTTGGCGCTCTTCGATGGCCCCGACCCGAACACCAGCACAGCAGGGCGACAGACGACCATCGTGCCAACGCAGGCTCTCTTCTTCCTCAACGATCCCTTTGCTCATGCACGGGCCGAGAGTCTGGCGGAACGATTGTTGAAACTGCCCGATGACAAGGCACGAGTCGAATACGCCTGCCTTCTGCTCTACGGCCGACCGGCCCGCGACAAGGATCACAGCATCGCCCAGCGGTTCCTGGCAACCGAAGGAGATCGAAAAGCTGCGTGTGCCGCATGGCTGCGAGTGATGTTCGCGAGCAACGAGTTCATTTACATCGACTGATCTGAATGCGGAACGCGGAATCGTTTGGCGAGCCGAGAGCGTGAGCGACCGGAGATCATCTGTCGAGGAGTGTCTTCTCATGCAACGTCATTCCACGTTTCTCGCCGATCGTCGGGAATTTCTCCGCTCCGCCGTTGCGGGCAGCGCGATTTTCCCTGCGCTCATTTCGGAACTGCTGGCCGACGATGCGAGCCGCGGCACCGATCCTCTTGCTCCCAAACCACCGCACTTCGAGGCGAAGGCGAAAAACGTCATCTTCATGTCCATGTCGGGTGGCGTCTCGCATGTCGATTCATTCGATCCGAAACCCAAACTGATTGCCGATCACGGGAAGTCCATCAAACTCGATCACCCGGAAACCAAGAACCGGCCGGGCTACGAAAAATTGTTCCTCAAACGGCCGCAGTGGGAGTTCAAAAAGCACGGCAAGTGTGGAACCGAGGTCAGTTCGCTGTTCCCGAACATCGCGGAATGTGTGGATGACCTCG
This sequence comes from Gemmata sp., assembly GCA_035947935.1. GTDB lineage: Bacteria > Planctomycetota > Planctomycetia > Gemmatales > Gemmataceae > Gemmata. Next base: position 3,996 of record DASZJS010000709.1, read on the forward strand.
CCCTGATCCGATCGCTTCATTCGGATCACTCGAACCATTACAATGCCACGCTCGGCATGCACACCGGCTCGTTCAACCAGGCCCGGCCCGGCATTGGAGCATGGATCAGCTACGGACTCGGGACCATCAACCGCAACCTGCCTTCGTTCATCGTTATCGCTCCCCACATGCCCTATGCGGGCGGTCAGGTCTGGGCTTCGGACTTCCTTCCCGGGAGTCATCAGGGAACGCTCGTTGTGCCCGGTCCGGAACCGATGAGGAACGTGCGTCCCCGGGTGCCGCTAGATCGACAGCGGATGGAACTCGATGCACTTGCGGAACTGAACCGCGATCATCTGGAGCAACGCGACCGCGACCCCAATCTCGATGCCCGGCTCCGCAGTTTTGAGACGGCGTTCGGCATGCAATCCGCAGCTCCGGAAGCCTTCGATCTCGCGAAGGAATCCGATGACACGCTCAAACTCTACGGTCTCAAACGCGGCCAGAATACGGGTTTTGGTTGGCAATGCCTGGCTGCGCGACGGCTGGTGGAGCGGGGAGTGCGATTCGTGGAGTTGATCGACACTGGCTCATCGGGTAACTGGGATTCACACGGCGATATGGCCGAACACGGACGACTGGCTAAGAACATCGACCTGCCCATTGCCGGATTGCTGACCGATCTGAAGCGGACGGGTTTGTTGTCGCAAACGCTGGTGGTCTGGACGACGGAGTTTGGCCGCACACCGTTCAACAACTCGGCGGATGCCAAGGGGCGCGAACATCATCCGTGGGCGTTCTCATCCTGGCTGGCCGGAGCGGGGGTCAAGGGAGGAATTGCTTACGGCGAATCGGATGAATACGGCATCAAGGCCGAGAAAGACAAGGTTCACGTCCACGATTTCCATGCGACGATTTTGCATCTGATGGGACTCGATCACACGAAGCTCACGTACCGACACTCCGGTCGCGACTATCGCCTCACCGATGTTGCCGGAGAGGTTGTAAAGGGTATCTTGAGTTAAGATTAGGGTTCAGGTTTCGCCAGTGTTCAGTGTTCAGTGTTCAGCGAAAACATTGCAATTCGCTTACGGAGTCTGAATGTCTTAGGGATAGGTACGAAATAAGTTCCCGATTCTGAATTGCTAAGACTTACGAAATCAGCCTGTAACGAGTTTGGCACGGAACTTATTTCGTACCCGTTCCTTAACTGAAAACTGAACACTAAATTAGGACTCCGATCATGACTTCTCTCCTCACCCGGTTTATGTTCGCTGGCCTCCTGATTGCGGGTGCTATCTCGGCCACTCCCGCCAGTCAGGACGATGATCCGGTTTACGATGGGAAGAAGGCATCGGTGTGGGTGGATACGCTGAATAACGATTCATCCGCCCGGAAGCGGGCTCTGGCGATCGAGGCACTGGCAAAACTCTGGGCGACCAAGCAATACAAGGAGTCGATCCCCACCATCGGGCGTGCGCTGCGTCTGGATAGTTCTGCCGCGGTCCGAAGCCAGGCTGCCATTGCCATCGGCGGTCTCAAGGAGAACGAGATCGCAAGGGGAGCGAGAGATCTGGTCGATGCTCTCGGGCCAGAGAAAGAATCGCGAGTCCGCAAGGAGATTGCCATTGCGATCGGTCGGTTCCCGGCGGTAGCGAAACTCGCCGTTACTCCGCTAACGACCACTCTTAAAGATGCCGATCCGGCCACCCGTCTTGCTGCCGCAGAAGCTCTTGCCCAGACGGGGAGTGAAGGGAAATCCGCTGCCGCTGGTCTCGTTCCACTCCTTCAGGATTCGGACAAGGCCGTCCGGCTTGCTGCCGTGGTGGCGCTTGGGCGAGTCACTCCCGAAGGGGCTTCCGCTATTGCCGAGACAATGGCCAAGATGCTCGGTACCGAGAAAGACACGGGCATGAAGTCCGAACTGGCTACCTCGCTCGGTCTGCTGGCGGAGAAATCTCCCAACGTGGTGACCGCTCTGGCCAAGTTACTGACCGAACCAGAAGATGACTTGCGACGAAAGACCGCACGAATCCTTGGGACATTCGGAACCGCAGCGGCCCCGGCAGCCGATGCCTTGCTCAAAGCGGCCGAGATCGACAAAGTGAAGGACACCCGTGCGGATGCCGTCCATGCGTTTGGGTCGGCCCTTGGTCCCGCATTGAAGACACGCATCAAGGATATTCTGATGCTCTTGAAGGACCCTGAGTTTGAGGTTCGTCTGGCAGTGATCGAGGAAGTGGGAGCGCTCGGAACCGAACTCAAGGACGATACCGAAACGCTCAAGACCCTCCGTGGACGCTTGAGCGATCAGCATGCCAAGGTCCGCGAAGCCGCCGCGATGGCACTCCGCAAGATCGAGAAGAAGGCCGAGCCGAAGAAGGAACCATGAGGAGACAGGAATCCATCGTAGCGGAAGTCGCCAGACGTCGCCAGACTTCCGGCCCGGAGCGTGAGCGACGGGTAACTCACATCTGATGGATTCCTGTTCCTTGTCCTACTTCGCTTCCACATCCACTTGAACAGCCTGGAGGACTTCCTTGGTGGCATCGTTCTGAATGAAAGCGACCAGCTTGAGGTTTTTCAGGGCAAGTGGGCGGTCGGGACGCGGGAAGGGGCTTTCATTCTTGGCGAAATCATCCAGGTATTTATTCAGAGTGGCACGCAGTTCATCGGGGTTGAGCGTGACTGTCTGTTCGGCTGATTTTTTGGTCAGGGGGAATCCTTTTGTTCCGCCCGGCATCGCGCGAACCACCATGTGGTGATACTTGAGTCCGTTTCCCCCGATGTAACGAATGCGTTCTTCGGCCAGGGCAAATCGGAGCATCACCTTTTCCCCGGGAGCATCAAGGTCCGTTACAGTGGCCTTTGCAGAAAGTGCTCCCTTTTCTTCCTTGGCGATGGTCAGCCCCAATTTCACGCCGGCCGGCTTCTCCAATCCTTCCTCGACCACCTTGCGGAACGAAGCGTATGCCTTTTCGGCGGCGGATGTCGGTCCACCACCGGGCGGTCCCAACTTCCCGCCGATGAAGACGGTTGGTGTCCCTTCGATCTGCTCGCCGTAGAACTCCTCGGCTCGCTTCATCGCATCAGGACTGGTAAGCGGGTCCGGACGGGGAATGTGCAGATGATACTGGAGGCAGATCACCTCCGATGGTTTGTACGTTTTCATCAGTCCATCAAATCCGAGATCGACAGCGACACACGGCGGGCACTCGGCTCCGGTGAACACCTCAACCAGCATTGCCCGGTCGGATTTCGCCTTCCGTCCCGCGAAGGGTTCCGGTTTGAAGGGGAACGTCTTGGCGTACTCGGCGAACTCTCGCGTTTCCAGTTTGGCGATCTGGGCGAGATAGGGCTTTGCCTCATCGGGTTTCCCGGCTTTGGTCAGCGCCTTGGAAACAGCTTCCAACACTGCCATCCGCGTACTGGCACTGTCATCGTCGGAAAGAAGTCGCTCGGCTCTCTTGGCCTGGGCAACAGCAAGGTCTCCAAAACCATCCTGCGAAGCCAGGGCATCGGCAAGCCGTAGGGTAATGTCCCGTTCCCAGCGAGGACCATACCCTGCAGCAGCCTTGTTCACTCGATCGAGGATGCTTCGTACCTCATCGGCTGGGATCTTCTTGGATGCGGCCCTGCTCACGACTTCAAACGCTGCTTCAAACAAACCAGGGCCACCATCCACCTGGGACAGCGTTTCACGGGCTATATCAACGGGATCATCGAGCTTCTTCAGTTTCGTGGGATACAGATCCATGAGCATGAGCGGACTACCTTGGAGGGACATCGACCCGGCAATCTTCTTTTTGTCCTTGGACAGAAGCCCATCGAACGAAACGAGTTCCTGCCCCTTGATATCGAGGGAGAACTGAACAACATCCCCGTTCACCTTCAAAGACTTGAATTTCAGTTCCGCAACCAGCTTTGCCGAGCTGCCGAGATAGTCACCAACCCATTTCCCATCCTGCTCGGTGAACGCGAGCATCAAGATGATCTCCTCGCGTCCGGTTGGCAGCGTGAGTTTCCAGAACCCGGCGGGTGGCACTGGGTCAGCGGCTTGGCTGAGGCCACAGGCGCTGAGGAACACCACAGCGGCAAGGATAAGACCACGCAACATGAGACGTCCTTTCAGGCAGAGTTCCAGGCATTGAGTTCAAGATACGGAACTTCGCGTTCAACTGGATTAGGTGTGAGCGGAAAATGATCTACCAGTCCGTCGAGAGACCAAACACCCCGTCGCTAACGCTTTTTGAAGTTGCGACTTTTAAGGTTGTTATGGGAAAAGCCCGATACAAGCCCGAAGCG
>DASZJS010000710.1:0-3531 GCA_035947935.1 Gemmata sp.
CGGGATCATCGAACTCAGGCCCAAGAATCGGGTCGTTCCTCTCAGCACTCACGATTCCCCGCACGATGTGGAGTTTGTGATTCGAGTAAAGAATTTCGGCAACACCGATCTCAAGGACGTTCAAGTACAGTTATTCCTGAACGGACAAGGGAACGAACTCTCAACTTTGCAGATTGCAACTCTTCCAGCAAACCAGGAGCGACTTGAAACCTTCCAGGTAAGGTTCAAACAGGGTGCTACCGATAACGATCCACTCGCGCGTTTCAATCTTGTGACCGCACTGCTGACCAATATCGGCAGCGATGGTCTTTCGGCCGATAACATCCGACATGCCATTGTGGAAGTAAGGGATCAACTCGAAGTGCTGTTCGTCGTGAACTCGGACGACAAGCCCGATGATCCGAAAGGGGACAGCTTTTATCTCCGACGATTATTTGAAACCAGGTTTGAGGCGATCCACGTCGATTCTGGTGGAGTTGATGTGTTGGATAAGTACGATCTGCGTAAGTACAGTAGTATTTATCTCTTGAACATTCCGGAATTAAAGAAAACTCAGGTAGAGAGCCTCGAACGATATGTTCAAGCGGGCGGTGGAGTCGGACTATTCCTTGGCCCGAAGGTTCGAGCCGAACCGTACAACGACCTGTTATATCGAGGAGGAGCGGGATTCTTCCCGGTTCCACTGCCGCCAACCTTTACCGATGAACCCTCTCCGGAAGCGAAGACATCGCGCCGTCTCACTTTCGCGAAGCGGATTTTAACTCGGGATGATGCCGTCAAATCCCATCCTGCTGTGGTTGGCGTTTACACGAATGAACAGGGCAAGCCCAGCAAGGATGTTGAGAAGTCCTTTTATTTCCCGGTCATCAATCAACATTGGCCGATTGCTCGGCTCGGCAAATGGCGGGAGGATCGCTCGGTTCAGGAGATTTACTGTCTTCCCAACGAACGGCCGATGAAGGAATTTGAACGACAAGCCATAGCGGTTCGCGACGCGATCAAGGCTAAGTACGGGGAACCCAAGTTCGAGAAATACCGCGCGACTGTAGATCCACTACTCGACAAAATCCGGGAAAAGGCCAGCCAGGAATGGCCACTCACAGAACTCGCCGCCCCTCTCGATCAGTTGCTGGCCGACCAGATCAACGAGGGAGATGCAGCGGAGGCTCTGCTTCGCGAATTCTGGACGCAGCCTGAATTGGCCGAGGCAAAAAGACTTGCGCAGTCTCTCCGTGACTCCTGCAAATACGGCGACCCACTCTACTTTGCGAAGCGGTTTGGAAGCGGACGCGTTACTGCGATGACGATCCCTGTCGGAAGTCCGTGGAGCGATTGGCCGACAGTTCAAAACTGCTGGGTACCAGTCGTTGCGGAGATGCAAAAATATCTCTCCGGTGGCGGTTCGGAAGAAAACCGATCGGTTGGGTCGCCGCTTGCAACCTCGTTCGAGACCGGTCGCTTTAAGCCCTCAGCCAAATGGGTGTACCTCTCAACCGAAACTCCCAAGCCTGGCGCAGTGCCCCAGACCCTGGCGATTATCCGCGAGCCAAAGCTCGGTGCGGAACCGAATACGATTCCACTGGACACGAAGGAAGGTGCATTGAGCCTGAACTTCAACGATACGAAACGACCTGGGGCGTATCTCTTCACACTGATCTGGCAGAAACGCGATGGCGATCCCGTCGCGGCACCTTCCGAAAAGCCGGAATACGTGGCTGCGGTGTTCAACATTGATGCCGCAAGGGAAGGGGATCTTCGTCGGACAAATGCGGACGAGTTTAAATCGACTGCCAAGGGGGCCGAACTTCATTCTGTCGAAGACTTGGGCTGGCTCGAGAGTCTCAAACAGAAGCAGACGGACCTGTCCAGCGGCCGGTGGATCTACCTGCTCATCCTGCTGGTCTTGATCTTCGAGCAGGCGATGGCCGTCCGATTGAGTTACCACACTCAGCCAGAGACTTTGGAAGCGTTCGCACCAAGTGCTGCAGCCGCGTTCGCACGCGGCACACCACCGCCAACCCCGACTGAAGCGGGTGAGGCAACAGTCTCTGCCGACGAGGTCAGTTCGACGACATAGCTGTGCATCGGCATCAACCTGAAAGCTGCCCTCAATCATACATTCACGTACTTGCCCAAATGAGTAGGCGATGACCACGAGCGAACCAACCAAGGAAAGTGAGTTCATCTTCCGGCGGCTGGCGGATTCGTTTCCCCAGTTTGTGATGGACTTTTGGGAAGCCGTTCCGGTTTGGCTACTGGCCCTTGCCGTGATCGCCGTGTTGGCACGGGTTTTCTACGCCAGGAACTACCGCAAAACACATCCCCACGCGAAGCCGGACTCCACCACATACCGCCTTGGCTGGGCGGCCATTTTGGCTGTCGCTGCACTCGTTATCTGGGTACTCGTTGTGTTTTATCAACGGGATACTCAGCAGGTGAAATCAGGAGGTGTTCCTCAATCTACCCTCACTGCATCCAATGGTGCATTGTGGTACGTCTTTGTCGCCAGTGTATTTGGGCTCGGTTCTCTGTTCGTAGTACTCATGTACATCAAGGATCATCGCTCGGTTCGCTGGTACTGGGCGACGAAACTGGCCGTTTTGCGAATCGCGGTTTACGCCATCCTGTGCTTCGTCTTCCTCCTTCCTGCCCTCCAGACCAAGGAAAAGGTTTACAAGAACTCCCGTGTTGTGGTTCTGGTGGACATTACTCCGAGCCTCACGCGCGTTACCGATGAAGTGGATGCGCGCGGTCGTAAATCCAAGACTCGGATGGATCTATTGATAGAATTTCTGACCGACGATAATGTCAAATTCATCAAAAATATTCTGAATGAGAACCCGATTGTCGTCTACCCATTCGGCACCCGACTCGATGAAACGCCACAAGCAATCGAGCGAGAGGGAACCCCCTGGAACAAGACCGAGTGGGAAGCATTTGCCCGCTACGATTTCCGGCCGTTTCTCCTCAAGGGCTTATCGGACGAAGGCAAGGAAGCAATCCGAAACAGCAACGAATGGAGCCGAACTGATGCCGGCAGTGTCGAATGGGCCGCTGGCTGGTTCGCTCGCAAAGATGAAGAAAAACTCGTCAATCGGATGCCCGAAGCGGACACGCAGATTCTCAAAGAGAACCTGGCCAAACTGGATCGTCGGATCGATGTAGCACGGACCATTGCACTGGGAACGAACGTCCCCGATTCCGTCACAGCCGCAGTTGGTCGCGAATCTCCGAACATGGTCGAGGGCATCATTGTCTTCTCGGATGGACGCAGCAACCTGGGTTCGGACTCCGCGTATCGCGAACTGCGTAGCCGTGCCACAACCGAGAAGATTCCGATCTTCACGATCGCGGTTGGAGAGGATCGTCAGACGTCGAGCATCATCATCACGGATATCCAGGCCGATGAAACCATGTCGCCGGATGAGGCCAGCAAAATCATCGTTGAGGCGGATGGTATCAATCTTGCCAACAAGTCGGTGGAAGTGGAACTGGATCTCTACTATCTCGGCAGAGAAGGCAAGGACACCG
>DASZJS010000711.1:0-5088 GCA_035947935.1 Gemmata sp.
ATTTGCTGGGGATTGTTAGTTGGAAATTGTGGATTGTTGATTGGGAGTAGCCACAGCAACTGCGTTGGCGCATCCTCACCGCACAACCACGAACGAAACGATCCCCCAACCAAAATCCACAACTAACAATCCACAAGGAGCGACAATGGCCAAGAAAGAAACGACCGCGAATTTGACCCTGAAACCACTCGATGACCGCGTTGTGGTCGAGCCCACCGAGGCCGAAGAAAAGACCGCGGGCGGTATCCTCCTTCCGGACACAGCCAAGCAAAAACCGCAGCAGGGCAAGGTCGTCGCGGTTGGTCCCGGGAAGCTGAGCGATGAGGGAAACCGACTCGCACTCGCAGTCAAAGTTGGTGACACCGTTCTGTACGGCAAATACAGCGGATCGGATGTTGAAGTGAACGGCAAGGAACTCAAGATCCTCCGCGAATCCGACCTTCTGGCAAAACTCGGCAAATAGCTTTCTTAACCTTCTTTTATCGTCCTTATTTTGTTCGTCCTCTGTCCTCCGTCCCTCATCCATGAGGGACGGAGGACAAAGGACGATACAAAAAAACGAATTAAAGAAGAACAAATCTGGAGACCAAACGTGGCAAAGCAACTGCTCTACACCGACGATGCCCGGAAGAAACTCCTTGCGGGGGCGGAGAAACTGGCCCACGCAGTCGGCATAACGCTCGGGCCGACAGGGCGGAACGTCATCATCGACAAATCCTTCGGCGGCCCAACGGTCACCAAGGACGGCGTGACGGTCTCCAAAGAGGTCGATCTGCCCGACCCGTTTGAAAACATGGGTGCCAAGCTGGTCAACGCGGTCGCGCAGAAGACCAGCGATTCGGCCGGCGATGGCACCACAACCGCCACGATTCTGGCCCTCGCCATTTATCAGGAAGGTCTGCGAAGCGTCAGTTCGGGGGCCAATCCCATGTCGGTCAAGCGCGGCATCGACAAGGCAGTCGCCAAGGCCATCGAGTACATTGAGGCCAATCTCGCTCGGACGATTCGTCCGATCGAGAAGGGTGGCCGCGAGGATCTGGAAAGTATTGCCAGCATCTCCGCGAACAATGACCCGAAGATCGGCAAGCTAATGGCCGATGCCTTTTCGCGGATCGGTAAGGACGGCGTCATCACCGTCGAGGAGGGCAAGACCTCCGAAACAACCCTCGATTTCGTGGAAGGGATGCAATTCGACAAGGGGTTCATCTCACCGTACTTTGCTTACGGTAATGCCGACCTCAAGTGGGAACAGGAGAACGCCCTGGTTCTCCTCATGGAAAAGAAATTGTCGAACGTCCGGGAGATCCTGCCCTTGCTGGACAAGGTCGTCAAGGCTGGTCGTCCGCTTCTGATTATTGCCGAGGATGTGGAGAGCGAAGCCCTGACGGTCCTGGTTGTCAACCGGCTCAAGCAACTGCTCGAAGTATGTGCCGTCAAGGCTCCGGGGTTCGGCGATCGCCGCAAGGCGATGATGGAAGACATCGCGACCCTGTCTGGTGGTACGTTCATCAGCGAAGACCGCGGCATCAAGCTGGAAAACGTGACCCTCGAAATGCTCGGCTCCGCCGACCAGATCTCGGTGGATGAGGACAACTGCACGCTCATCTGCGATGCCAACAAGACCCCCGAACGAAAGACAGAGTTCGATGCCCGCGTGCGAACAATTCGCACGCAGATGAACCAGACCGAGAGCGAATACGACAAGGAAAAATTCTCGGAACGGCTGGCAAAACTCGTTGGCGGCGTTGCAATTGTCAAGGTTGGAGCCGCCACCGAGACCGAAATGAAGCAAACCAAGGGACGGGTCGAGGATGCCCTCCACGCCACGCGGGCTGCCGTTGCCGAAGGGGTCGTTCCGGGTGGTGGAACTGCCTTGCTTCGCTGCGTGCCAGTTGTTGAGACTCTTGCCGAGAAACTCAAGGGCGATGAGCGGACTGGTGCCGAAATCGTTGCCCGGGCGCTTGCCAAGCCGATTCGCCAGATTGCCGAGAACTGCGGCAAGGACGGAGCTGTGATCGCCGATGAGGTGGCATCTCGGGGCGAAAAGAGCTTGAACATTGGCTATGATGCAAATACTGACGAATACGTCGATATGTTCAAGGCAGGGATCATCGACCCCCTGAAGGTCACACGCTCAGCCTTGACCAATGCCGCGAGTATTGCCGGACTGATGCTCACCACGGAAGTGATGGTCACCAAGATCGATGAGGACGACAAGAAATCGAAGGTGACCGGTTCCATTGCCTGACAGTGATTGGTCCTAAGTCCATAGCTTGGTCCATGATCCGTAATCCTTGGTCCATAGTTCGTGGTTGCAAAAGAACCATAGAGCATGGACCAATACGCTTTCTGGCCCATAGTACGCGGTCCTGGGTTTATAATTCGTGGTTGTAAAATACCATGTACCAAGACCGTGGAACCTGGACCAACAAAGCTGAGAGCGGAAATGGCCGACAAGCGCTGCTATTACGAAGTCCTGGGGGTCGCCCGCACGGCCACAGAGACAGAAATAACCAAAGCCTACCGAAGCCTCGCCAAAAAATTCCATCCCGACCAGAACCCCGGCGATACCGAGGTTGTGGCGAAATATCACGAAGTCACGGAAGCCTACGAGATTCTCCGCGACTCCGAGCGGCGTCAGATCTACGACCGCTACGGCCACCAGGGTCTGGCGAACGGCGGTGCGACGGCTGGGGTGGATTTGTCCGACGTATTCAGCGATCTGCTCGGCGGACTTTTCGGGGGTAGTGGTGGCGGCCGACGGAGGACTCGTGCGCCGCAGCGTGGAGCGGATATTGAGGATGTTCTCGATGTCGATTTGCTGGAAGCAGCTACCGGCGTCAAGAAGTCCGTCTCCATCCGGTATGAGGCAAACTGTCGGGAATGCAGTGGAACGGGAGCAAAGCCCGGTACACAGGCAAGTGCCTGTCGGCGCTGTAAAGGGTCCGGAGCGGAATACGTCTCAACGGGTGGCCTGTTTTCGTTCCCGCAGGCATGTAGGGGATGCAGTGGCCGCGGAGTGGTGATTCCCAATCCCTGTCCGGGCTGTCGTGGAGTCGGGCGAGTCGAAACTCGCGAATCGGTTTCATTGGATATCCCACCCGGTGTGGACACCCGCGTCCGACTGTCGATTCCGGGACGTGGGCATGAGGGCGCACCGGGAGCCTCGCGGGGAAATCTGCAATTGATCGTCCGGGTGCGCGAACACAAGGTTTTCGAGCGCGATGGGCATAACCTGATCTGCCAGTGCCCAATCACCTTTGCCCGCGCTGCTCTCGGAGGCCCGATCGAACTTACCACCCTGACCGGCCAAAAAGTCACGATCGAAGTCCCCCAGGGGAGCCAGACCCACAGCACCGTGATCCGCGTCACCGGGCAAGGCATGCCGGACCTCGATGACCCTCGCCGCAAGGGCGATCTCATGGTGATCCTGGTGGTCGAGACGCCGACTAACCTCACGCCCGAGCAGGATCAACTATTCCGCAAACTCGCGGAACTCGAAGGTACTGTCCTGCCAACACCCCGGAAGGGACTTTTCGGAAAACTCAAGGATCTCATCACCGGCGACGCCCCTCCAACAGAAGAGCAGTGACTCTTTCAAGCGTGGAACTCGGAACGTGGAGTGCGGAATGAAAGGCAGAAAACGAAGAGAATGATCGTTCATTTTTCCCCGCCTTAAGTTTTCCCGTTGTTATGGTTTTTATTCTTGGTTTTTCTGTTCCGAGTTCCGGGTTACGAACTCCGCGATAAAGGAAGAATCCCAATGGCTGACCCCTCGAGCTCGACCAGCGATCCAGACGCCGCGGAACTCGAAGCTGTCCGGGCCAAGCTGAATTCGACCGAGCAGGAACTGAATAACTACAAGCTCCGGCTCGCCGATTTTGAGAACGCCCGAAAGCGGCTGCTCCGCGATTCCGAGGTCGAAAAGAAATACGCATCCGAGTCACTCACACGGGATCTCCTTGCAGCCCTCGATAATCTCGACCGGGCGCTGAGTGCTGCGAAAGCCGCGGGCGACGCGGGTCCGCTGGTCGCGGGTGTATCAGCGACGGCGAGCCAGTTTCTCGATATCCTCCGTCGCTACGGTGTTACCAAGATCGAATGCCCACCGGGAACAGAGTTCGACCCGAACTTACACCAGGCGGTCATGGAGCAACCTAACCCAGACTTCCAGCCGGGGCACGTCGTGCAGGTTCTGCAACAGGGCTTTCTCCTCCACGACCGCGTATTGCGGCCAGCATCGGTGATTGTGGCAGCATCGGCGTCGTGAACCCGGAACGCCCTGCAAAAAACATCAGAACCCTAAACTCAAAATCCCCACCATGCCAACATACGATTACGAATGCTCTGCCTGCGGCCATCGGTTCGAAGAATTGCAATCGTTCACAGACTCACCGCTGACGAAGTGTCCCAAGTGCAAGAAGAACAAGCTCACTCGACTATTCGGTGGCGGAGGAGCGATCATCTTCAAGGGCGGCGGATTCTATGAAACGGATTACCGCCGGGCTGGCGAGACAAACAACGAAAACGCGGGGGCTGACAAAAGCGAAAACAAGAGTGAGACTAAAAGCGAAAGTAAAAACGAAAATAAGAACGAGGCGAAAGCGGAATCGCCGCCGCCGCCACCTCCACCCCCGGCCGATGGAGGTTCATCATCGAGCAAATCCGAGGGGAAGGGAAAGGGCGGCGGAGGCGGCAAAAAGGCGAAGTAACAGTTGAAAGTGGAAAGTGGAAAGTGGAAAGTGGAGAGCGAAGAAAGGGTTTCCCGTATTTCACTTTCAACTTTCAACTTTCAACTCCTGAATAGGTGGTATGGGTGATTCTGGGAATTCCCGAAGTTCGGGATGGGGCGAACCGATGAATAAAGTGCGGTGTTCGATTTGCGATGGAGCGATGCCAGGAAGCTGGCAGGATTACCCGGACTATCCGTTCTGCTCTCGCCGGTGCCGGATCATTGATCTTGGGCGCTGGCTTGGGGAAGAATATCGGGTACCGGACAAAGCTCCATCCGACGATGCCTCGACACCACCCGAAGGCGAGTGACAAAACACCGTCACCGCATTGTTTGCCAGCCGGCCGATCCTCCGG
>DASZJS010000712.1:0-3357 GCA_035947935.1 Gemmata sp.
ATGAAGGTGGTTCCGCTGCTGTCCGATCGGCGAATGACCGTAATTTCCTTATCCGGAAGAGTGACGCCCGGATTACTCGCGGCGATCGCCTCATGATTCCAGTTCCGGATCTTGCCGAGATAGATGTCGGCCAGAACCGAACCAGTAAACCGGAGTTGCTGTTTGATCTCGGGCAGATTGTAAGTGACGACCACCGGCCCCATCGCCAGCGGAATGTGGATGACCTCGCCATTCGCATTCCGGGCCTTGGCGATTTGCGCATCGGTCATGAAGGCATCGGTACAGCCGAAATCGAGAACCTTGTCGATCATGTTCTCGACTCCCCGACCCGAACCAATCCCATCGTACTTGATCTTCACGCCCGACTTTTGCTCGTAGAGGCGAGTCCAGTGTTCCATGGCCGATTTGATGAATGTCGAACCACTTCCAGTGAGGAGCACATTCGTCGTGGCAGGCGCGACGGCGGGTTGTACCGGCTGCTTGGGCGGGACGGTTTGTGGTGGATCGTTGTTCTTGTTCGGTGGCGTCGGTGGCTTGGTATTCTGGCCAGGAGGCTCAGGCGCGTTTGCGAGCGACCGGGAGGGCGTTGATCCGCTTGAGTTCTGAGCTGCGGTGCCCGCGTTCAACCACCAGATGGCCCCAGCAGTCAGCAGAACCGCAAGCCCAATGACTCCAAACAGGATCGGCGTACTGCGGCGAGTGGATCGGGCCTTGGCTGCCGCTGGAGGACCGACGGCGTGTTGAGGGAGGGTCGCGGGCGAAGGTTCGGTCGCGGGCTGTGGATCCGCAACGGTTGCCGGTGGGATAGTGGTGAAGAGTCCCGATGGTTGGGGCATTTCCGCATGCCGGCGAGCCACGTTCAGGGGAGGGGCCAGTTCGGTCTGTCGCATGGTCCGGATATCGTCTTCTCGCGATTCAGCTGTGCGGGGAGCAACTGCGGTGCCAGCTTCCATCTGTCGCGTGCCGCGGGAGTTTATCTCCATCCCGCCACCGTCTGAAACTCCCGAGAAGCCCCACCGAACCTCTGCCAACGGCCCCACAGACGATGCCGATTGGGCCGATCCTGAAATCAGACCAAGGCGGTAGGCGGAAGGGGGAATTGGGGGCATCTCATCCACAGAAGGTGGGGGCAAGGGATCGCGAATCCACGGGCTGAGTGCAGCGACCACGCCCTTCATAGTCTGGTAACGGTCGTTCGGATTCTTCGCAATCATCCGGTCGAGAACCTCGGCCAACCCAAGCGGCACGTCGGGACGCAATTCCCGAATCGACATCGGCTCCCGAAACTGCTGGGCGTTGAGTTTTGCGGCAACCGGCTCCCCCTCGAATGGGGCTCGGCCCGCCAACAGGAAGTAGAGTGTTGCTCCGAGGCTGTAAATATCCGACCGTTGATCCACTGGCTCATTGGATATCTGTTCGGGGGAGATGTAATCCCCGAAACCGCCAGGCGTGCTTCCCTCGGTAGGAGTCGTCTCGCGGCTGTTCCTGGCCAGATCCCCCAGGAACTCGGCCAACCCCAGATCGATCACTCTCACAACACCCGTTCGATTGAGAATGAGGTGTGCAGGTTTGATATCCCGATGGATTATCTGATTCCCGTGGGCGTGTTGGAGCCCAAAAGCCGCTTGTCGGATGTAATCCACGGCCCGCTGAGGGTCGAGCGGACCAAGGTGGGCGACGATTTCTTGCAGATTGTTCCCATCCACGTAATCCATGACCAGGAATGGAGCCGAGCCGGCCCGTTCCATCTCTTGTACCCGAACAATGTTCGGATGATCCAGAATCCCCGACTCCCGCGTTTCACGAACAAACCGTTCCAGGGCAACTCGTTTCGAGGTTGCCTCCTCACCTGCCGCTTTCTGGAGAAGTTTGATCGCCACCAACTTCTGGGAGCGAAGATTTTCTGCCAGAATCACTGGCCCCATCGCGCCATTACTGATGATTGTGAGAACCTTGAATTTGTCCGCGAGGAAAAAGCCACGGCTCTTGCCGGCCAACAATTGTTGGACCTGAAACGACGTGAGGAGGCGGTCCTTGATCAACCGATCCGCGAGAACGCGCGCCCCATCCGGGCCATTCCCGACAGAGCGGGGGTAGGAGTGCAGTACATCGGGCGGAAGCAAGCCGCTCTTGGCAACCACTTCCAGAAATTGTTCGCGAGTGTGGGGTGTAGACATAGGTGCGCGACATTGGGAGTTGTCGGATGGAGATACTCTTAACCCGTTACGATACCAGTTAATTCCCAAGAACTATGTGAATATTCGATGTAACCCGCAGGCGCGCCGGGATAGAAGCGAGGAAACCCAAAAGAATTTGAAAATGCGACGGGAAATCAGCGACTTTTCGCTGCACGCGACTGGCCTCCAGGGGTAGGATTCCACACCGAAAGCATTGCATAGAAACCCCTTCGGGCATCACATTGGAGTTGTACGAGTGAAGCGTCACATCATGCATTTCGAGTCGATGCGACAACCACTCTTATCGAGAGCGGCGTTCGTGCGGCGATTGGCCTGGAATTTCGCTGTTGCGTCCGCCCTGATTGGAGTGTCGCTTTTCGGTGGGATGGTTGGCTATCACGCGACCGAGGATATGGCCTGGATCGATGCCTTTGCGAACGCTTCGATGATTCTCTCGGGGATGGGACCGCTTGACCCACTGAAGACATCGGGCGGGAAGTTGTTCGCTGGGTTGTATGCACTCTACAGCGGGTTGGTTCTCATTCTCGCCTCGGGGATCATTCTGGCCCCGTTGGTTCACCGACTCATTCACCGCTTCCACTTGGAAGAACATCCAGGATAGGGTCCACATCAGTGGATCGCTCAGATGCTGATTTCGTGTGGAAGGAAAAACAGCGCCGCCCGGATTGAGGAGGCTGGGCGTTGGGCGGCCTCAGACTCAACCCGGGCGGTGTTCCGGAGGCGAACCGGAAACTGGCTTGGTGTGTAAAGAAAACCGGCCGTGGGCTCGGCCGGGTCAATCGCTGGGCGAAATGGGCGAAATGGGCGAAATGGGCGAAAAAAAGGGCGAAACCACGGGCGACTGTGGGCGAAATATTGGGCGTGTGGCTTGTGCGATGTGAGGAGGTATAGCAGGATACGTACCGTGAAGAGATTTTATCTTGCAGTTCGATGTAACCGTATATTGGAATGATGCTTGCGATCTATATTTCTGTTTCTCGTGGTTTGGATCGCGGTGGAGATTAGTGTCGGGAAACTCGGCGTACTCTCCCCTTTCGTCCGAAAATCCGTCTCTGTAGGGTTGCCTTCATGAGTGGTCCGGACATAGAGTTCTAATAGACCGGCCGCGGTTTTCGAACTGAATGGGCGACAGTTCGGGAGCAAGCGGTCGGTCTCTTTT
>DASZJS010000713.1:0-5627 GCA_035947935.1 Gemmata sp.
TCATGAAATCGACCACTTCAGCAGCCTGTTCTGGCTGCGGGAGGTCATCCACCCAACTGATAATGAGTCGGTCGTAAATAAACGAACTTTGCAGAGCCTGGAGCAGACACTCGAAATGACTGTGCGGGAGGCGAGCATTGCGAATCTGGGAAAGCAGATCCTTGTCGGCGAGTGGATAGAGATAAAGGAGTGCTTCATCATCGGCCGGCCCGGCTTCGCGAGGATAGCCGGTTACTTCCGTTTCGATTCCGTACAGCAGACCTGTTGCTACTTTTTCAGGGATTGTCGCATCTTGTTCGACGAGGTACTTGGTCGCGAGAGTGCAGGTTGCGCCAAGAGTGGCTCTTATGTCCGTGAACGCCACACCATCCAGATCACCCGGTGTGTCATGGTGGTCGATGACCCCATAGAGCGGGATCGACTCGGGAAACGTATGTCTGCCGGTATTGGGCTGGCTATCGACCATCACCACCGCATCGTCCTGCCGCCAGTCCACATCCTCAACCGGTATGAGGTCGAGGTGAAGGAGATCGACAAGCGCCCGGTTTTCGGGACGACCGATCAACCCATCCCTCGTCAAGAGGGTGGGTTTGGAAAGGCGTGACTCAACGAGATGAGAAAGCCCCAGCATACTGCCGAGGCTGTCGGGATCGGCGTTCACGTGTGAGACGAAGACGACCCGTTCTGTATTTCGTAACCCTGACACAAACCGATCCGACCGTCGAGACCCGGCAGTCGCCCGGGTACAACCATCTGGATCGGCGCTGCGACGCG
Organism: Gemmata sp.; assembly: GCA_035947935.1. GTDB lineage: Bacteria > Planctomycetota > Planctomycetia > Gemmatales > Gemmataceae > Gemmata. Next base: position 775 of record DASZJS010000713.1, read on the forward strand.
CCATGGGTCAGAGACCTCCAACAAACGGCTCGCCGCATCCTACGGCAGGTCCGTCGGAAGACTATTCCCAGCTCCGGGTTATGCCATGAATTATGGTTTGAGAAAGCAATTTACTTTCCCAACGCATCCATGACCCCGAATGTTTGGTGGCCATCCAAAGCCCTGTACCGTTTTACCCGCACGAATGGAGATTGCCAAGCTGAGGAAGAACACGGGAAGGTGTCGCCTTGGCCGAAAGTGTTGATGGATAAACAGAAAACGCCGTCGAAGAATTGCCGGTTTCACTGGCCCAATCAGGCTTTCGAGCAGTTTCGACATCTATCTTGAATAACAGAACGTCAGGGGATTCGGTTCTGGCGATAATGCCGAATCCAACGATGATGGCAATTGTTCTGGCGTGAATAGTAAGAAGAGGTTCATGTCATGAGGAGGTAGAACCTCTTGAGGACGCTCTCTTTGCCGCCGACCCCCTCCCTGATGGTCTGGGTTCGCCTGATCGTGGCTCTTAGACGAACCCCGACCGTCAGGGAGGGGGTGGACCTGAAGGCAATGCCAATCACACCTTCTTGAGCAGGTCTTTCCAACGCTTCCAGGCTGCATCCTTGGCTTTTTTGTTCGCATCGTTGGCGTCTGGTGCTTCTCCTGCACGCATGAAGCCGTGCCCGGCCTTGTCGTAGGTTTCCGGCTCATACGTTTTCCCGGCTGCTTTCATCAACTCCTTGGACTTTGGGATCGTCGCGTTCACGCGAGCATCGTTCTCGCCGTAGAACCCATACACCGGCGTTTCAATGCGCTTGATGTCTGCCTCATTGTCCGGGCCTGTGCCATAAAACACGAATGCGGCCTTCACCGACTTGTTGTTCGTGGCAAACCGGAACGACTGAGATCCCCCGAAACAGAATCCTGCAACTGCCACCTTCCCATTGCAGGCAGGCAGCTTGGCAACATAATCCGTCGCAGCGTTCAGGTCGCCGGTGATCTGATCGGCGGGGAGTGCCATGATTGCCTTGCGAACCGCTTCACCATCAAAACTCTCGGTTCCTCCGCCCTTCGGTCCCGCCCCGCTGAGGAGATCGGGAGCAATGGCGATGTAACCTGCTTCGGCAAGCTGATCGCACACGAGCCGGACCCAGTCTGTGAGCCCAAAGATTTCGTGGATCACAACCACAGCCGTCGCCTTATCTTTACTTTCCGGGTAAGCAACGAACGCTTGGACTTCGCGCTTTTCTGATTTGAGCTTTACCCACTCGCCGTGTCGAGGCGACTTCTCCAACCGGGCCTTGGCCCAATCCTGTGCAGGTGCAGAAACAGCAAAGCCAAAAACAACTCCAATGGAAACGATGAATCGAAGCATAGCGATCTCCTGAATCTGAAATTGAGCATTCCACGAAATGGGCGAATGAATAGATGCTGAGACGAAACTCCTTCGCGGTCCAGTTGCTTTCCTACTCGAACTGTTCGGCACTCTAAACCACCCTCAACGTATCGCAGCGGTTTTCGCTAATCCGAGACCGCGAAGGGGCTCAGTCATTATTCATATTCAAAAGAGTGCGGTAGGTGGAATCACGAGTTGGATTTGCAGACACCTGCCGACCCTGGGGCTGTGTTCATGAACCGAGACGAGATGCTCCGTCGAGTGGCCAATCACCGCGGAGTCTGGGATTTGATTGTGGTGGGCGGAGGGGCTACCGGAGCCGGTGTCGCACTGGATGCCGCAGCTCGGGGTTATGCGGTTCTCCTGCTGGAGCGATCTGACTTCGGAGCCGGTACGTCCAGCCGCAGTACCAAGCTGATTCACGGCGGGGTTCGTTATCTCCGACAGGCTCACTTAGGATTGGTGATTGAATCACTGCGTGAGCGAAGTCGACTCCTTCGCAACGCTCCCCACATTGTTCACGACCTCGCCTTCGTTCTCCCCTGCTATCGTCGCCTGGATGTGGGCTTTTATGGTCTCGGGCTGAAAGCCTACGATCTCCTCGCTGGGCGACATCGTTTCGGGCACTCCAGGATCGTTTCGACCGATCATGTGCGAAGACTATTGCCAACCATTCAGCCCGATGGGTTGCGAGGAGGTGTTGTTTACCACGACGGCCAGTTCGATGATGCCCGCTTGCTGATTCACCTCCTCATGGCTGCTGCCGATCATGGAGCGGTGGTGCTGAACTACGCCGCCGTCACGGCTCTGAGTCGAGCGGCAAGTGGGGCAGTCGATGGCGTTTACGTGCGGGATTTGGAAAGTGGAAATGAGTTTCACATCAACGCTCGGGCTGTGGTGAATGCCGCTGGTCCGTTCTGCGATGAAATCCGTCGGATGGCCAATCCGATTTCGACTCCGTTGGTTGCGGCCAGCCAGGGGAGCCACATCGTTCTGGATCGGTCATTTCTTCCTGGCGATGCTGCCCTCTTGATTCCAAACACTCCGGATGGCCGGGTATTGTTTGCGATTCCCTGGCACGGCCACACTCTTGTGGGAACCACCGATGAGCCGATTTCATCGGCTCCCGTGGAACCGCGACCGACACTCGACGAGGTCGATTTCATTCTTGAAACTGCAGGGCGATATCTGAACCGACCTCCGCAGCGAAAAAACATCCTCAGCACTTTTGCAGGCATCCGCCCACTCGTGAAGGCCGGAGGTGGGAATACGGCTTCACTGGCACGGGATCACACCATTCGAGTTGAACAAGCCGGTTTGGTGACAATCACCGGAGGAAAGTGGACGACCTATCGAAACATGGCCGAGGCATGCGTAGACAAGGCTGCTGCGTTGGCCAAACTCCCTCACCGGCCTTGCCCCACGCGAGAACTACGAATCCACGGCTACGACCGTGAGGCAACCCGACTCGGTTCTCTGGCGGTTTATGGATCGGATGCTTTGGAAGTGAATCGACTGATGCAGGCTGACCCGATGCTCGCGACCCCATTGCATCCGGCATTGCCGTATGTCGGAGCAGAAGTGGTGTGGGCAGTACGCGCTGAGATGGCGCGGACAGTGGCGGATGTCCTTGCTCGCCGCACGCGAGCGTTATTCCTCAATGCTCGCGCAGCGATGGAGATGGCTCCACGGGTTGCGGAACTGATGGCTCGGGAAATGGGCCTGCCCAGTGACTGGATGGAATCGCAAATTGGCGAATTCTTGCCACTGGCAAAGGGGTATTGCGTGGAATAATCCTTTTGGCCGTTTTGCCCCCAAAAAAGCTCAAATCTCGACTCATCACTCAACGTAACTTTAACTTCTGGAATATCTTGCCAGTGGTCTTAATGATTTAGCTTTGTTTGGCAGAATCGATCGGTTTATGCAAACATTTTCCAATTAATTCTAATTATATTAATAATATACTTGTGACCGATGTGAGCCGAGGTGGCAGTCTGGCAAATGGATGGCTCTCGATCGCCAATTCTCATCGCAATTGAAGTGTCGCTGGGATTCCGTTCTTTGGCAAAAGAGTGATTTGTGGGTTCACATCGATAACCGCATCCGGGTCGAGCGTAAAGCGATACTTCTGACCCACTGTCGCAAGGAGAATCGCAGCCTCCATCTGGGCGAAGGTGTTCCCGATACAGACTCGTGGACCCCCGCCGAAGGGGTAGTAAGCATATTTCGGAATCCGCTTCGCCAGATCATCCTCCCATCGCTCGGGATGGAAAACTTCTGGGTCCGAGAAATACCGCGGGTCGCGATGGTTCACCCACTGGCTCATGAACACCGTGTACCCCTTTTTCACACGATAGCCGCCCAGTTCCAGATCGGTCGTCGCCTCTCGACCAATCAGGTACACCGGCGGGTAGACCCGCATTGCTTCCATGAGAACGGCGTCCGTATACCGTAAACGCGGCAAATCGTCCGGAGTTGGAACGCGACCGTTCAGAACATGCCGCCACTCTGCCACGAGCTTTTCTTCCACCCGCGGATGCTGTGAGAGCAGATACCAACTCCACGTCAGCGTCAGCGCAGTCGTTTCGTGTCCTGCAAGATAGAGTGTCATGGCTTCGTCACGGAGTTGTACATCGGTCATCCGCTTGCCGTCATCATCCTGAGCCATCACCAACCGGCTCAGGAGATCCTCGGGTGAATCGTCGGGAGCATCCGCTTTGTGTCTCCCTTCCCTGGCGTTCATCCTCGAACGTCCCGCGGCGATAAAACCATCCACGACCCGGTGTAACTCGAGTACAGCTCGCCGGAGCTTGATGTTCGACCATGTTGGGAACCAGTCTGGAAGTCGAATAAGGGATCGGAACCTGTTGCTCATCAGGTCGAACGCAAGACGAAGCGTTTCGACAAACTTCTCACGATCCCCAGAGTCTTCGAGCCCAAATAGTGTTTTCAGGGCGATCGCACTCGTCAACCCACTGAACTCGAAATGCACATCGACAAACTGACCCGGTCGCCAGGCAGCCAACATCGTTTGAGTGATTTCGCCCATCGCCGCGGCGTAGGAGAGAACTCTGCTTTTGAGGAATGCTGGCTGAGACAGCTTTCGCTGGCGAAGCCAGAAGTTACCCTCACTCGTGACGAGTCCATTCCCGAGAACCGGCTTGTACATCCTCGCCCCGAAGTGCTTGATGTAGTGCCTGGCATCGGTAAGCAAAACCTGTTCGATCAGATCGGGATGACTGACAAGGAAGATTCGGCGAGGACCAAAACGAAAGCTCGCAAGATCGCCATATTTCCGCGCGATGTCGAGGAAGAAGTCGAGTCTGCGGTTAGCAAACTGGCGGATATTCCCACCGATCAATGTTCCCCTGGGACCTGGCGGCAAAGCAGTGGATGGCGGCATTGAGGATGGTCCTGTTCATACGGCGGTTCCTCTCATTCTAGCCGCCGGGCTCAACTCGCTCGTTCGTTGCCGCCG
>DASZJS010000714.1:0-3733 GCA_035947935.1 Gemmata sp.
GATCCTCATCAAGCTTCGTCATCTCGCAAAGCATTACAACTCCTCGCTAGCCGGGTGGATTGACGGCAAAATAGGTGGTCAATCGGGATACAGCCACGAGTTCTGGATCAATCACTTGGGTCACAAAGTCGTTCAGCAGGCATTGTTTGATGGCAAAGACACGGGGGACATCGACACGACCAGCGGCATCACAGCACAAAATATGGTGAGCAATTATGAAATCATTAGTGCGTGGCTTGATCGGGAATTGAAGGACAAGCACACCTTCGAGACCTTTGTCTTTTATTTCCTCCACCGCCTTGTTCTGATCAATCTCGCTGTCGAACAAACCGAAGTCTCGATGGTCTTTGAGGTAATCAATGACAGAGGGGTGCGTCTCCGCCCCTATGAAATCCTCAAAGGCAAACTGCTTGGCCAAATCAACAAGATCGAGATTGACAAGGGGAACTATAACCAACTGTGGGAACAAAAGGCGGCGGAGATCAATGCATTCAAGGAAGACGAACTAGACAATTTCTTCCGCTTCTATTTGAAGGCGAGATTCGCTGCTACCCGCAAAGAGGGGCAACGTTTCGACGGGGATTACCACCGGGAGATGTTCGCACCTGACATGGATAGCATTCTGGGGTTGTTACACAATCCCGCCAAGGTAAAAGCCTTTCTTAAGGGTGACTTCACTTCCTATTCCGATCTGTACATCAAGTTGCGCAGTTGCTACACCGAGGAGAAGGCCGATTTTCGAGCCGTCTATTACAACGCCCTGCTTGATCTGGATGCACCGTTTTTGCTCGTTCTCTCGGCTTGCGTGCCGAACGACCCTCTGGCAGACGAAAAGATCAGGGCTCTTGCGAAAGAAATTGACCGCTACTTTTCGCTCCTTCAACTTCAGAGCGCATACGACAGCAATGAGTTTGCTGACTCCCTCTTTCCGATTTCAGAGGCAATTCGAGGAAAAGCACCAGAGACCTATCGATCCGCATTCGATGCCCAACTTAAGGCCATCATTGCGGCTCGTCGCAACATGCAAGACGCTGAATCACTGAGCTACGTGGCATTCAAGCAAACGGGCATTAACCTAAATACGCGCTTCAAGCGGTACTTCTTTGCACGGATCGATGGTTTTCTGGCTGAGAACATGAATCTGAATCCGAAACACCCTATCTATGATCTCGTGACCAAAACTGGAGCAAAGACAGGTTTCCATGTGGAGCATATTCTTTCATGGAACGACGAGAACAAGCGATTGTTTGATGGTGACGAGGAGCGTTTTGAACAGGAGAGAAATCGACTGGGCGGGATTCTGCTGCTCAAAGGAAAAGACAACATCTCCAGCAACAACGAGCCATACACCGAGAAACTAAAGTCCTACGCGAATACCCTGTACTGGAATGAGACCCTTCGGGAAGACAGCTACAAATCGAAGCTCGACATGAAAGCACTTCGTGAACGCCACAACTTGGATTTGAAGCCTCTCAATCATTTTGGCCCTGAAGAGTTGGAGACACGTCACCGCCTGCTGTTCGACATTGCCAATATTGTTTGGAACTGACCTAAACGGAATACAGTTCCAAGGCGGCAGAGAAAGAGCAGTCTCAAAATACCCTTTTCGATACCCATCAACGCTAGTTAAGCGGCAACACGGGCTGCCGCAACAGTCGCAGCAGTTGCTCGACCTTGAACGGCTTCCGCAACACCGGGAGGTGCCGCAGTGCCTTGGGTAGGTTCCTCCGGGCGTCTTGGGGATCGGCGGTCATGATCGCCATTGTCTGAAGTGGGTTGATCCCGTGGATCGCGGCCGCTAGTTTTGCCCCATCTCTGATCTTTGTGCCGGGGAAGAAGCGATAGTCGGTGAGCACCAACTCCCACGGGCCTAGTCGCTGCCAGACATAGAACGCCTCGTCACCGCTGGACGACTGATGAACATCGCATCCCCGACTCTCCAGTTCCTTCGCTAGAAACGACAATAGGGCATCGTCGTCATCAACGAGCAATATCCTCATTCGCCCCCCTGAAGAATTCATCGATTCGATTCGGTCCTGATTGCGCCCGCCGACGCCAAAATTTCCACCAGTTCGTGCGGCGTCGTCCGGTGCCAGCCCTTATCGACCGATGCCTGACGATCTGGGATAGGCAACAGCGCCCACGAAGTCTCATCGCGGAATTCGAGAACGAATTGTGGTAGCGCCGGGTCCCAGAGATTGGAGTTGTCGTCGATGGTGAATTTACCAATGCCATCAACATCGACCTCGATTTCCCACTGCCCAATGGGCTCTCCATCGACCATCGCCCTCTGGACGAACAGTTCGGGCATGATCTCCCCGTTCAAGCGAAAACGAAATTCTGGCCGCCCTGAGCGACCCGGATTTCGTATGTCAGAAAGCATCGCCGCTCCTTTCCTCCGGTGCGAAGAACTCATTTAGCTCATCGGCAATTTGACGACCAAAGACCAGCAGTGGGCACTTGCCCGTCTGGTTAAGCACGCATTGGCTGTTCCGCCACACCATCTCGACAGCTTGACCGTCCGTGATTTTGTTCTGTCGCAACCTGCGGTCTTCGCCATCAATCAGCGCAAGAATGGAATCCACAAGCCTTGACCGTTTGCTCTGGTCGATACCGGGGCAAATTACTTTCAAATACGCCGATGTCAGGACAATCCGGCGCTCGGCGGCGTTGATTTGATGGCTGCGGAAGCTACGTTTTGCCAGTGGTCACTCCTCCCAGCAGCAAGAGTTCCAGTTCCTCGATCTCGGCCGAGCCATGAACGAATTCGTACCGGGTGCCCTTCACCCAAGCGGAACGTGACCATTCGGGTAGGTGGACTCGGAACAATTTTGTGAATGCATGTCGTGTGATCTTCACAGGTGGTACACCCCGTTGATCAGGAGCAGGTAGATGACGGCAGCGGTTCCGAAGAAAGCGACTGCCTGCATGAGGTACCCGGCTCTCCGGCGCAGTACGAGGCGTCTGAAAGCGATGAACCACAGCACGGCGCTGAACGGCCCCAAGAAGGTGAACGCCATCTTCAGGAACCATCTTTCGTCTGGTGGCAAGGTGGGAATGAGCAGCAGTCCCAGCAGGAACGGCAGAGCGATCACGAAAAGCATCGTTGTCAACGAAGCCAGAAGTCCTCGCAGCAGACGTTCAGTCAATGTGCCCTCCGCAGTTTTAAGCATCTCTGTGACATCGTGATTTTGATTGATGGTGATGCTCCGGTGGTTCGCGACTGCATCGGTCAGCGAACCGATCCGTATTCGAGGGTGTCATGCAGGTCACACAAGGTCTTGATCCAACTGTCTTCACGCAGTTCGCCCGGCTGGCCGCAAATCTCGCAGGTATGGAAGGACTCGTCTGCGGCGATTCCGATGCGTTGGCGAATGGTTTCATTCCGACGCCAGTTCACGTAAAAGCGCAAGCCGCCAAATTTCTCTTTCACTTGCAGGACTTCAAACTGGCTTCCGGTCTCCTGGTCGAATTTGGCGACCAGCGGTTCCAAGTCCTCGCAAAGCCTCCACAGGATGTCAAACCATCCGTCCCCGTGCTCGAAGCCCCGAGGCATCGCTGTTTGTCGGATGTCGCCCCCGGTGTTGAACCAAGTGGGCCATCGCTCGACCAGACGTTGCTCAAGTTCCTTGCGCATTTGGTGGCTACCTCCTGCTGGCAGATGTCTCGGAGCGCCGCACAAATCCAGACGCGGTCACCGATGTTTTCAAATCCTGTGCTCCCGCTGCTTGAA
>DASZJS010000715.1:0-4973 GCA_035947935.1 Gemmata sp.
GGTCGCTCACGCTCCCGGCTCGCCTCAAAACAAACAAACGACGAGAGCCAACCAACCATGCGACGAAGAGTGGTTATCACAGGCATGGGTGTCGTCACGCCACTGGGACACACGGTGAGCGATCTGTTCACCAATCAGATCGAAGGACGGACAGCGGTTGGTCCCATTACTCGCTTTGAAGCGAGCACATTTCCCACCACATTTGCTTCCGAAGTGAAGGGCTTTGAACTCGGAAAGTTCGTCCGGGAAACTGCTCGCTATCAACGGTGTGGGTTGAACACCCAGTTCGCTCTGGCTGCGGGGAAGCAGGCTGTCGCGGATGCCGGATTGCTCGATGCGGCCAAGGGCGACCGCTCTCGAATGGGCGTCTATCTGGGATCGGGTGAGGGGAGCGATGAGTTCCCGAGTCTGGTTCGGGGTTTGGCGGTGGCCAGTCCAGCCGAGGCAAATGGGCCGGTGAACCCCGGAGAGTTCGTTCGGGTCATGCTCGACTGGCTGGACGGACCACGCGAGGGCGAACAGGAGATGTATACTCCCGCTGGGCACGTTGCCGGTGCATTCGCACTCGATGGTCCGAACCTCGCCTGTCAAACGGCGTGTGCAGCCAGTTCTCAGGCGATCGGCGAAGCTCTCGATCTGATCCGCTGCGGCGATGCAGATGTAATGGTCGCGGGCGGATCGCACAGCATGATTCACCCGCTTGGCGTCAGTGGGTTTAATCGGCTCACTGCCCTCTCGCAACGGAACGATAGTCCGCGAACTGCCAGCCGCCCGTTCGATGCGACTCGGGACGGCTTCGTGATTGGAGAAGGTGCCGGATTGGTGGTGTTGGAGGAACTCGAACACGCGAAGCAGCGAGGAGCTCAAATCTACGCCGAGTTGACTGGCTACGGCACAACAGCAGATGCCTACCGGATGACCGATCCCCACCCGCAAGGTCGAGGCGCACTGCGGTGTATGAAAGACGCCATAGCAGATGCCGGACTCAAACCGACGGATATTGGTTACATCAACGCTCACGGAACCAGCACACAGGCGAACGATGCAACCGAAACGGCAGCAATTAAGGCTGCATTTGGGGATTACGCCAGGAAAGTCCCGATCTCCAGCAGCAAGAGTATGTTGGGCCATTTGATTGCCGCGGCCGGGGTGGTGGAGTTGGTGATTAGCGTGGTTGCACTTCGCCGCGGTGTGATCCCACCAACCATTAACTATCAGAACCCCGACCCCGTCTGCGACCTCGATTACGTTCCGAACCAGGCTCGCGAGATTCGGTTCCGGCATGTCCTCAGCAACAGCTTTGGGTTCGGCGGCCAGAATATATCTCTGGTCGCTTCACGTTTCTCGGAGTAAGTTAAGAATTTCAAATTAACCACTTTGGGAAAAGTGGTGCCAAAACCACCAAACTCTTTTGGAGGTCGGTGGTGGTTTTTTGGATTTGGCTGGGGTGTGGGGTGCTGCTAGTGCCGCCGATTGCAATCGGGTTGGCCTTGGCCGCGATCTACCTCTACATCCATGTGAAATATGGGGGTGACCTTCGGTGGCTTGTGAATGTGGCGACTCGAAGGAACTCGGAATTTCGCCTGAATCGCAAATCTCGCTGGAAGTACCGGAGCTACTTCCAGCGAATCATTTGGGGGATGGTCGCCGAGATGGGCGATCATCCACCACACAAGCAGTATTCCTTCAATCACCGGTTGTTCGTTGTTTGGGGATTATTCATCGTATTGAGTTGCACGGCAATCGGGTTGAGTGTGGGATTTGACAGGCTTGGTTGGATTTTGTTGCTGGTAGTGTTTGGAATCATCCTTGCAGTGGTACAACTATTGCTCATGATGAAATTCATGAACCATCTCCTGCGGATTTGTCAGGAGAAGCCTTCGTAAGGCAGAACACGTTGCAATAGTAAAGCCTGATTTCGATAGATCGCATTGAAAGCGGATTGTCCTCTCCTGGAGGTTGGTAGTGGTTTTTTGGTTTTGGCTGGGTATCGGCGTGCTGGCGGTGCCCCCGATTGCAATCGGGTTGGCCCTGGCCGCGATTTACCTCTACATCCATGTGAAATATATGGGCTTTCTCCTGCGAATTTTCCAGGAGAAACCGCTGCTGATCGCCCCCCGCGGCGAAAAGCTCGCTGATGCCGAGGATGTCACCGTTTTAGCCGATGACGGCCTGAAACTCCGTGGGTGCTATCTCAAGGCAATCGCTCCAACACGCAAGGGCGTTATCCTGTTCGGATTGGAGTTTGGGTCCGATCGTTGGGCGTGCCGACCATATTGCGAAAAACTCCTCGAAGCTGGTTACGATGTGTTTGCCGTGGAGTTCCGCAGTCAGGGCGAAAGCGACAAGGATCCAAACTACGAACCGCTCCAGTGGGTGACCGATCGCGATGTGAGGGACATGAAGGTCGCCATTAAATATCTGCTCGGCCGACCCGATGCCGACCCGAGAGGGATCGGCGTGTTCGGGATCAGCAAGGGTGGCGGGACGGGATTGGTGGCTTCGGGTGGAGAACCGGCAATCCGGTGTCTGGTGACCGATGGGGCATACGGCACGCACACCACAATGATTCCCTACCTCAAGCGATGGATTGGGATCTATAGCGACCGGAAGAGGATTCAGCGTGTGCTGCCGACGTGGTTCTATGGGATCATCGGCATGGTTGGGGCAAAGAAGGTGGCCCGAAACCGTGGCGTCACCTATCCGAGTGTGGAAAAAGCTGTTGGTCGATTCAACCGTCCCCTGTTGATGATCCACGGCGAGGGCGATACCTACATCAAGCCCGAAATGGCTCGAACACTCTTTGAGCGGGCTCGTGGACCGAAGGAACTGTGGATCGTCCCGAAAGCCAAGCACAACCAGGCGCTGACAGCCGCCGGAGACGACTACCACACACGAGTGATCGCGTTCTTCGATACACACCTCCAGTCAATTAGCGCCTCCACCCAGTGACAGCATTCGTATACTTCGCAGGTAGAACGTGACGTTTGTTTTTTGGTTTTCAGCCTGAAGGGCTGGAACAACATAGCCCAGGGCAACGCCCTGGGTCTTATGATTGTTTGGTAATCCAGCCTGAAGGGCTGGACAACAAGCCAATCGTGACCGCGAACTGTCGCACCCCTTCAGGGTGCATATGGTTGTTTGACCGTGTTCCCAGGGCGTTGCCCTGGGCTACCTTATCCCAGCCCTTCAGGCTGAAAACCAACACGGCGAGCATAACATGTCCCTGAAGCGCTTCCTCCTCGTTCGTCTCGGCCGAGTGATTTCCTATCCGATCCGTCGGCAGTTACGGCAGTTCGAGGTCGCTTGTCAAACACCCGAAGCCGTTCAGACCCAGCTCCTCCACCGCATTCTCATCGCGCAATCCAATACCGGGTTCGGTCGCGATCACAAATTCGCCAGCATCAATACTATCGCTGACTATCGGCGGAACGTACCCATCGCGCCTTACGAATATGTCGCGCCTTACATCGAGAAAGTGCAACGCGGCGATACGTCTGCGTTACTTGCCGATCGCCGCGTGCTGATGTTCGCGCTAACCAGCGGAACCACCGCCAGCCGAAAACTGATCCCGGTTACCGATGCCTACCTCAACACGTATCGCCGCGGTTGGAATATGTGGGGGGTGAAGATGTATCGGGACAACCGCGGTCGGCGGGTTGCCATGCGACCCATCGTTCAGATGGTAGGCGACCCGGAAGAGTACCGTACCGAGTCAGGTATCCCCTGCGGCAACCTGTCCGGCTACACCGCGATGGTGCAAATGCGGCTGATTCAGCGGATGTACGCGGTGCCTTACATCACCGGGAAGATCAAGGATGCGAAAGCCCGCTACTATGTCGCTCTGCGTTTCTCCATGACGCGGAACGTGTCGCAGTTCATGGCGGCGAACCCCAGTACGCTGGTTCAGTTCGCCCGCACGCTCGATGCCGAGAAAGAATCGCTTCTTCGCGATCTCCGAGATGGAACCCTTCGGGCTGATCTCGACATTCCCGCCGATGTCCGGGCATGGTTGGCTCGCAAGCTCTCGAAGAACCCGAGACAGGCGGCCGAACTCGGGGCGATTGCGGATAAGCTCGGTCGACTCTATCCAACGGATGTGTGGCCGGTCGAGGGAACGGTCATCAATACCTGGACGGGTGGCAGTATGGGGCCATACCTCCGTCAACTGCCTCAATACTACGGTCAGCCGCCGATTCGCGATCTGGGTCTTCTCGCCAGCGAAGGGCGAATGACCATCCCTCTCGAAGGAAACACCCCCAGCGGCGTTCTCGACATCTGGTCGCACTACTTTGAGTTTGTGCCCGAGGGCGAGATCGATTCGCCCCAGCCAACTGTTTTGGGCGCGCATGAACTGAACGAAGGAAAGAGCTATTTCATCGTCCCGACGACGGCTTACGGACTGTATCGCTACCACATCTCGGATCTTGTCCGGGTAACGGGGTTCTATGGGAAAACGCCCCTGGTTGAATTCCTTGGCAAAGGCCACCGATTCGCAAACCTTACCGGGGAGAAGCTGAGCGAATACCACGTTACGAAGGCGATGGATGCAGTGGCGAAGCGGGTGAGCCAGCCGGTGACGGCGTATAGCATGGCACCGATCTGGCACGAGGTGCGGCCATACTACGGACTATTTCTTGAGGAACCGGATGCCAACGATGAGGCAGGGCTCAAGCGATTCCTGACCGAGTTCGACCATCAACTTGGCGAGGAGAACGTCGAATACGCAGCGAAGCGCGAAAGTGGCCGTCTGGGACCAGTGCGGGCGTTGCTGATCCCATCCGGGGCGTGGGCAGTGTGGGATCGCGCTCGCCTCACGGCAACGGGTGGCTCACCCGAACAATACAAGCATCCGTGCTTGATCGGCGACATCAAGTTCCGCGACACGATGCAGGTGCTGCGTGAGGTGGGGTGATGGGCTGGTGTTGGCCTTCACCACACGTCTGAACGTTTTTTCATATCTGAAGAAAGAT
>DASZJS010000716.1:0-4684 GCA_035947935.1 Gemmata sp.
TTTGAAGGAACTCGCAAAACTGGAAGGGCTGTCCAATCTGTCACTCGGTATCGCCAGTTTGACGGATGAGGGTTTGAAGGAACTCTCGAATTTCAAAGAACTCACAAACTTGAGCCTCATCGGCACAAGTATAACCGATGATGGTATGAAGGAACTCACAAAAATCAAATCGCTCACTTACATCAACATCTCCTATACCAATGTGACTGATGATGGTTTAAAAGAACTCGCACAAGTCAAAATGCTCACCGGACTTTACCTCAAGGCCACCAAGGTGACAGACGCCGGAGTTGAGGAGTTACAGAAGGCACTCCCCAAGTGCAAGATCGAGCGGTGAATGCTGTGAACCGTTCCCACGCCCTTGATCCTCGGAGACAGGATAGGCCTCAATTCAAGGCGACTCTCGATGCTGAAGAAAGGCTTAAGTGGGTCGAATCAGGTAGTCATCAAGGGCGCGGTCATATCCTCAACATCGAAAAACCCAGGGAATTCAATGCGGCCATTCAGGTTTCTGACACAATGCACTGTAGGAGATACATGTGTTCGCCACCACTCGCTGGAGCCTAGTCGTCGCGGCACGGGGAGGTTCGTCACCCGCTCGCGAAGCCCTTGCCGAGTTGTGTAGCCTGTACTGGTATCCTCTCTATGCTTACATCCGTCGGCGCGGTCACGACCATGACGAGACGCCGGTTGCGACAACAAAGAAATGCTCAACCACTGCCGCAACGAAGGCGTTCATGTACGGGGCTGCTTCGTGGTCGATGCTTGCATCGGGAAGACGTGAGGGCTGGTAGTTGATCTACAACACCTTCGCGGGTGTTATCGGCATGTAGTTCGGTGTGCCCTGCTTCAGATCGATTCTTTCGATTCCGAGTTGCCTACTTGCCCAGTTCCACGCCGACTTCGCAGCCGACGGGTCGTAGGCGAGGTAGCCAAGACCAGCCGCGAGCAACATGGCCACGAGCGTCACAGAGAGTTTTGGCACGACATGAACCCCCGGAAGTGGGCGGCGAACAAAGCATAGCACACGCTTTGAGCATTCGCGGATCGTCGGCACAACTTGGAGAGACTCCCGCGGACATGTATATATTATTAATATAATTAGAATTATGTGATGCGCTTGTTCTTAAAAAAGGTCGATTCTGCCAAACGAAGCTAAATCATTAAAACCTGAGACAAGGTATAAATGGAATTGAAGTTAGGTCAACCCACGAATGGGTATTTGAGCTATTTCGAGCTACAGACGGCAGTCTGAAATGCAGCTCGCGGCGACAGTTGCTCGGCCTGCCTGTCGGCAGACAGGCCGCTCGAAAACAGCGCTGTTCCCTAACAGGGCTTTTGGGTTCTCGTTACGCATTCCGAGTTGAACAATTAAGGTTCCTTCTTCGGTTCTTCTGCTTGTCGATTCTCAAGGAACCAGCGGTCGCCGATCTTCTTGAAAAACAGCGCACCGTCCATCACAGTCGGATGAACCGCCTTGATTCCCGCACCTTCATCCGTAAACGTCCCATCTCGCAAAATCTTTTTCATATCCCTGAGCGACTGTGGATCGTCGCGCATTTTCTGTTCCACATCGCGGACGAGTTGCTTGAACGCCCGTTCGCGACTTTTCGCGACGATGGCGGCGAGGAAACCCGGTTTGTCGAGTGGGAGACGGTCTGTGGGGAATCTGTCCGGGTTGGCGTACTGGTAGTCCCTAAGTCTTGCCAGTTCGAGCTCAACCGAAGCCTCGAACTGTTTGGATCGGTCGGTGATTCGGCGCTCGACGAATGCGGGGTCGAGAAGGTGGGCGATCAGATATGCGTAGTCGCTCTTTTCGCACGCCTCCACCGCCGATTCGAGAGCTTTTTTGGCAGTCGTCTGAGGGTACGCCTTGAGCTTGGCCGGGATGCCGAACCGCGGTTCCGGGTCTTTGGAGATGAACTGAGGCGGCTCCTGGGCCAGCACAGCAAACCCGGACAGCAGAACTACCGCGAACGCGATCCGCATGGGAATCCCCCGAAATAGTAAAGAGTGAAGAGTGGAGAGTGAAGAGTGGAGGACGAAGCACTTCAAAACCGTTTCCCAACAATGTTTTTCACTCTCCACTATCCACTCTCAACTCTCAACTTCTGAACTATCCACCATCTACCATCCACTATCCATTGTAGCTTGCAAGAGATAGCGTTCCTCCGAGGCTGGAGGGCGGTATAATCCCAATCATGGCAGGCAATACATTCGGAAAACTCTTCCGCGTCACCACCGCGGGGGTCAGCCACGGTCCTGGGTATCTGTGCATCATAGATGGGTGCCCGGCCGGTCTCGAATTGTCGATCGAGGATCTCCTTCCCGATCTTGCCCGCCGGAAACCGGGGCAGAGTCGGCTCACGACCCAGCGGGATGAGACCGATGCACCTGAAATCTGGTCGGGAGTATTCGAGGGGAAGACCGATGGAACCCCCATCGGCATACTCTTTCGCAACGGCGACCAGCGGAGTTCTGACTACGGGGATATCAAGGACAAATACCGCCCCGGTCATGCCGATTTCACGTTCGATGCGAAATATGGCTTTCGGGATTATCGCGGTGGTGGTCGATCCAGTGCCCGCGAAACCATTTGCCGGGTCGCGGCGGGAGCGGTCGCGAAGAAGTTACTTGCCCGGCAAGATATTCGCGTTCTCGGCTATGTTACTCAGGTTGGGAACGTGAAGGCTGAGGTTGCCGATCCAACCGCGGTTACGCTCGAACAGGTGGAAGCGACACCGATACGGTGTCCTGTCCCCGCCGCTGCAACCGCGATGATCGAGTTAATCGATACTGTTCGCAAAGATCGCGATTCCATCGGCGGCGTTTGTGAGCTGGTCGCAGTTGGCGTTCCGCCAGGGCTGGGTGAGCCGATCTTCGACAAACTGAAAGCCGATCTCGGGAAGGCTCTGCTGTCACTTCCGGCCGTTCTTGGATTCGAGTACGGGGCAGGCTTCGCAGTCGCCGGGATGCGGGGTAGCGAGAATAACGATGCGTTTGTACCCGGCCCTCACCCCCCAACCCCCTCTCCCCGGGGGAGAGGGGGCTTAAAACTCCCCCTCGCCCCCGGGGAGAGGGGGTTGGGGGGTGAGGGCTCCATCACCACCGAAACCAATCGGCATGGCGGGATGCTCGGTGGCATCTCATCCGGTCAACCGATCGTATGCCGGGTCGCGGTGAAACCGACCAGTTCCATTCCCCGCGCACAGCGAACCGTCACCCGGACGGGTGAATCCACGGAAATACTCGTGAAGGGCCGACACGACCCCTGCCTGCTCCCGCGATTCGTCCCGATGGGCGAGGCAATGGTCGCGCTGGTGCTTGTCGATCACCTTCTGCGTGCACGGGTGGGACGGCTCTGGGATTGAACCGGCACGTTCCTTGCTAAGCTCCTCTCGACGGGTTTTCTTCGCCTATGCCTGTTCGGAGGAGATTTATCGTGACAACCAAACTGAAATTTGCTCTGGCAATAATAGCAATAGCCAACGCATGCCTGTTGACTGCCGTTGCCGCTTCTCCTCTGCCTGTACCCGATGACAAGAAGCCTCCTGAGAAACCCGCTGCCGCGCCACTGGAAGGCGGATACGCAATCGTCTCGGGCGAGAAGGATGGGAAAGTCATTCCTGCGGAGCGATTGAAGGGGAGCGTCGTCTTGTTCACCGCGGACAGAGTTGTGGGCACGGATAAGGACAAAAAAGAGCTTTTCGCTGCTTCTTATGTACTCGACACAACCCGCACCCCCTGGCTCATCAAGATGAAGAGTATCACCCCGAAGGAAGCCGAAGCAGTGGGGCTCATCAAAAAGGAAGGCGACACGATCACACTGATATACGCTCTGCCGGGTGCGGATGCGCCGACGGAGTTCCGAACCAAGGACAAGCAACACTTGTTCGTCCTGAAAAGTCTTCTGAAGTCCGACGCGCCGAAGCCGTGAAATGGCACGAGTTAACGTGTCCTTAGAGGGGTGAAATTGTCGGGAAAAAATCCCCATCACCCTTTACTTCCGTGGAAGATCGCGCGTAAACTGACGGCGTCGGTATCCGCTGCCACTTCAAAGACCGACACGTGCCCAACTCGTTCGCCCTGCTGTAGAGCAACACGCTGCTCCTCTCGTCATTCGCCCAACACACTCGCCCGGCACATTCGCCCAACTATGGAGGATCCCATGTCCATGTTGCTACGCTCTGCGTTCGTGGTCGTTGCTGGTCTGACTGTTCAGACGGCACTCTTTTCCGCCGACAAGCCGAAGGTGGAGGGTCAACACGCGGTCGTCGCTGTGGAGCGGGATGGAAAGGCATTGGGTGAGGCAGAATTCAAGGGAGCTACAATCCGGCTCACGGACGATAAACTTGTGGCGGCAAACAAGGATGGCACCGAGTTCCTGACCGCCGACCACAACATGGATGCGACCAAGACGCCTTGCACGATTGTCGTGAAACCGACTGCCGGATCGAACAAAGGCAAGGAGTTGCAAGGATTGATCGAGCGGAAGGACGACACCATCCGCATCATCTTCGCGCTTCCGGGTGGCGAACGACCGACCGAGTTCAAGACGAAAGACAACCAGGTGATGTATACGCTGAAAGCTGAGAAGTAATTTTTGTTTTCGTCCTTCGTCCCTCGTCATTCGTGAAAACCAACCAGCGTGTTGCTTCGTTGACTTCTCGAAGGAGCAATCAGA
>DASZJS010000717.1:0-9748 GCA_035947935.1 Gemmata sp.
GGGCGGGTCGTCGATATTGAAGATATGTGCGGGCATGAAGAAAGAAGGTAAGCCGTGTTAAGACTCGAAGAATTCTCAGGCCAAGACAAAGCCCCGAAGCTGCTCTGAAATTGATCAAGACAGGGGTATTGTCAGGGCCTCAAAGTACGGAAATGTTGTCGCGCGACAGGATTTTATGTCGGCGTGTGTTGGGTGCACTTGGTGCGGCCGCCAAGAAGGTCAACGAGAAACTTACGGCTCATCGGCAACCGTCACAGGGGCAGGCTTGGGTCCATCGAGATCGGTGGTGTCGAGTTGGCCCGCATCGCGGAGTTGGCGCAAGATTTCCACTGTCTCACGTATTCCATCCACCAGAGGCGTTTTCGGCATCGGGCCAAGATCCTTTTGGAGCGAGTCATCGGAAAGGTCATAGGCAATGGCGATCTGCGTCTTGCCCAGCGTCACCAACTTGGCTGCTTCGGGCAGAACCGCGCAAAGTGACTTGTGGAAATCCGCGAGTGTAATCACCGCACCCCGGAGGTTGTAGCTCTTCGCGCCGGTGTAAGGTCGTTCGAGGCTGAAGACGAACGTCTTGGCCACATCATCCACGTACTGGAAATCGCTCCAACCACCGAAGCTGATGTGATAGGGTCGACCGAGCAGCACGGATTTGATTGCCTTCGTCGGTTCGCTCGTCATGCCGAGATCGCGACCAACGCCATAGACGGTCCACGGTCGCAGGCCGACCGATGACAGTCCGGAGTCCTGGAAGTAGATTCGGGCGTTCCCCTCGTTGCAGCATTTGAACACGCCGTAGTGCGTACTGGGCACTAGCAGCACATCGTCGGAGAGAGAGCCGGCCGGATATTTGTCTGGACCGCCGAACACCGCCGCCGAACTGGCATAAACGAGGCGTTTGATCTGGTCGCCGACGGACTTCACCGCCTCAAACACAGCAAGAGTGCCCAGAACATTCACCTTTGCGCCGAGCATCGGGTCCGCACGGCAAGTGGGCACCTGGAGTCCGGCCAGATGGATGATGTGTGTGATGGCGTGCTTTGAAATTGTCGTCCGCAGAGCGGGAAGATCCGTGACATCGCCTTGCACAAACTCCACCTTCCGCACCTCGGCTTCGGGCAGAATCTGTCTGAGTCGCCGGGGGTCTTCTTTGAGGTCGAACACCCATACTCGATCGCCGCGGGCGAGGAGGTTGCGAATGATCCACGCCCCGATAAACCCATAGCCGCCGGTGATCAGAACACGCATGAACGACTCCCAAAAGCGTAGTTGGATTCTGGCCCGATTCAGAACCGTGTCTTTTTGACAAGTCAATCCGTCAGGTACCACGGTACGTTGACCACCGTCACTCGCTTCAATCCGCTAAAGTACAGAAACCCCTTGATAAACGTGGCTGCGTGGTTGTGAAGCAGAGTGTGATACCACCGCCGCTCCACGAGTTCTGGGATGACGATTGCGATCTGACGGCCGGGGAGGGTCTTATCCAGGCGGGAGATGAACTCCATCAGAGGGCCGTATAGTCGGCGGTACGGTGATGGGATGACTACCAGCTTTGGAGCAGGAACCCCGGCAGCCTGGCAGGGGTCGACCACAAACCGCCCCCATTCGTCTTCGAGGTCGCGGAGACGGAACTCATCAAATGCGATGTGCAGAGCGTACACCTCTGGCGATATCTGGAGAGCCACCCGTAACGCCTTCCGTGTGATCCGCGACCATCCACGGACCAGAACGACGACCAGTGGCGGATGCAGATCCAGGGGGTTGAGCGGTTCATCTGTGGCCAGTTGCCGACCCACCTTGAGGTAATGCCGATGGACCCAGACGAACACGGTCACAAGCCCCGCCAGAAGGGCCACTGTCACCCACGCCCCATCAACAAACTTGGCCACCAGCACAACCACCAGCGTGGACGCGGTTCCGATGGCCCCGATTCCATTCACCACAGCCGCAACCCGAGCCCCGCGACCTCCGATCTTCAGCCAGTGGGCCACCATCCCGGCTTGCGATAGGGTGAAAGCCAAAAACGCACCGACCGCAAAGAGTGGAATCAGCTTGTCGGTCACACCATCGAAAGCGATAAGCAGGATTGCCGAGAGGGCGGTCAAGACGAGGATGCCCGTGTTGTAAACCAGACGCCGGCCGCGGTAGGCGAACAAGTGAGGCAGGAAGCCATCGAGGGCAACCGTACGACAGAGCCGGGGGAAGTCGGCGAAACCTGTGTTGGCTGACAAGCAGAGAACGGCAAGCACCGCCCCGATGGTTACGTAGTAGACCAATCCACGACCAACGACCGCTGCTACGAGCTGCGACAAGACGCTTTGATACCCATCTTTCTCTGGGTCGGTGGCCCCGATCCCATATGCCTCACAGAGATAGGCGATCCCAACGAGTAGAATGGCGAGAATTGCGATGATGGCGGCCAACGTCCGCCGGGCATGCTGGACCGGGGGATCGCGGAACGCTGCGACTCCGTTGCTCACCGCCTCGACCCCCGTCATGGCGGTGCAACCATTGGCAAATGCCTTCGCGAGTATCCACCACCCAGCGGCCTCCGTCGCCGGGAGGAGTGCGGGCGGGGCGATGACGGGCTCTGGTTGGCCACCGCTGGCCAGCGCCCTGATTACTCCGACTACCAAGACCCCGCCGAGAGAAACGACGAACAAATAAGTCGGCGCAGCGAATGCGGCCCCTGATTCCCTCACTCCGCGCAAATTGATTAACGTGACCACCCCGAGGATCGCCAGGCAGAGTCGCAGGATGTATGGCTGCAGCTCTGGGATCGCGGACACCAGCGCGCCGACGCCGGCTGCGATCCCGACCGCCACAACGAGCACGTAGTCGATCATCAGCGCTGCTGCAGCGAGCAGCCCAGGGGCGACCCCAAGGTTCTCCCGGGCCACGGTGTACGACCCGCCCCCACCGGGATAGGCAGCGATAGTCTGCCGATACGAGAGGTACACGATCGCGAGCAGCCCGACGATCAAGAGTGTGATTGGGACCACGTAGGCGATCCCGGCAGTTCCCAGAATAAGGAGGATCGACAGGGCGGCTTCGGGGCCATACGCCGCGGAGGAGAGAGCATCGAGCCCGAGCATCGGAATGCCGGCCCAGGTGCCGATCCGCTGCTGGTCCTCCTCAGCCGTCGCCAGCGGCCGGCCAAACAACCAGTTGAGGATCTTCATGGATGATCCGTGAGCCGTGTAACGAGCAGTGAACCAAGATTTGGCATAAATAAAGTCAGCCCAGATTCGACCTGGGCGGGCTTCTATTCTTTCGGTGGGGCCGCGTCGCCGATATTCTCTTGAGCGACCTTGGCAAGTGCCACGATCCTGTCCCCTTCGTTCGGGTTCATCACACGAACACCCTGCGTGTTCCGGCCAACGATCCGGATGGTCTCGACTTTCGTTCGGGTGACCATTCCATCCTTGGTAATGAGCATGATTTCATCGCCATCGCGGACACTGGCAATCCCGACCACCTTGCCGTTCTTCGCAGTCACTCGCACATCCTTGACACCTTTCCCACCACGCCGTTGGAGGCGGTAACGCATGTTGGAAGGATCGGATTCTTCTCCGCTATCCCCATCGCCATCCGCGCTGGGTTCGCTCACGCGAATGGGGGTGGCTTCTTCGCCAGTATCTTCCTCGGGTACCTCGTCATTGACTCCCAGCTCCTGGTTTGCCCCGAAAGGGGTTCGCTTTCCATAACCGTTTTCGCAAATGGTAAGCAAAAGACCGGATGGATCGGCGACCAGCATACCAACAACCTCATCGTCTTTGCCTAGCGTGATTCCTTTCACTCCGCGAGCCGAGCGACCCACCGCACGCGCATCGGCTTCACCAAATCGAATTGCCATTCCGGAACGGGTCGAGAGGATTACCTCATCCCCGGGGCGCGTCAAACAGACGCCAATCAGTTCATCGCCCTCATCGATCGTGATGCCGATAATTCCACCCTGCCGCACCCGGCTGTATTCCATCAATTCCGTCTTCTTGACAATTCCCTTGCGGGTGGCGATGAGCAAGTTGTAACCAGGCGTAAACTCGCGAACGGGGATGATACTTGCGATTTTCTCCTCGGGCTTGAGCGAGAGTACGTTGGCCATGCTCCGCCCGGCCGAAGTGCGGGATGCTTGCGGAATCTTGTAGACCTTCAACCAGTACATCTGACCCGCGTTTGTGAAGCAGAGCAGGTAGGCTTTCGTGGAAGCCACGAAGAAATGCTCGACGAAGTCGTTCTCGCGCGTGCCGCCCGAAACGCCCTTTCCACCACGGCCCTGCACGCGATATTCGGTGAGCGGCATTCGCTTCACGAACTGTTCGTGCGAGATCGTGACGACATTCGGCTCATCCTCGATCAGGTCTTCCATGTCCACATCGCCATCGCCTTCGAGGATCTCCGTCTTTCGGTCATCCCCGTAACGGGTGGCCATGTGTTCCAGATCCGCTCGGATGATAGCGCGGATGTTGGCTTCATCCGAGAGTAACGTTTCGTAGCCGTGGATCTGTTCGCGAAGCTGCGTATATTCCTTGAGAATTTCGTCGCTCTCCAGGGCCGCCAATTGACCGAGTTGGAGCCGAACAACCGCCTCGGCCTGTTGTTCGGTCATTTGGTATTCGGCCGTCTGGCCGAGTTCCTGTTGCAACGCTGTAAAGGCAGCGGCCCCGAGTGCCCGTTCCATCATGCTGGCCGGAACCTTCATTCCCTGGAGTCTTTGCTTGGCCTCGGACCGATTGGGGGCCGTGCGGCAGATCCGAATAACCTCTTCGATGTTGGCGATGGCGATGAGCTGGCCTTCGAGAACGTGTCCGCGCCGCTTGGCTTCGCGGAGCATGTACTCCGTTCGTCGGCGGATCACCTGATTGCGGTGAGCCAGGAACTTCAGCATCATATCCTTGAGCGGAAGCACCTGCGGCCGACCATCCACGAGAGCCAGCATGATTACGCTGACTGTCTTCTGAAGTTTTGAGAACTGGTAAAGTTGATTGAGAACGAGGTGTGGGTCGGCTCCGCGCTTAAGTTCCACCACGATTCGCACCGGCTCGCCATTGCGCGCGGCGGACTCATCGCGAACTGCTGAAATATCCTTGATCCGGTCTTCTCGAACCAGTTCAGCGATTTCTTCCAGGAGCGGGATGCGGGAAACCTGGAACGGCACTTCGCGGATGAGGATGAACGGATTCTTCCCCTTCGCATCCTCAATCACCTCGGCCCGCGCCCGCAGGGTGAGGCGACCGTAACCGCGTGAATATCCATCGATAATTCCCTGGCGACCCATGATCTGACCGCCAGTTGGGAAGTCTGGCCCTTTAATGCAGTCTTCGTTAAAGAGTTCGAGTAGAGGGATGTCCGGGTCTTCGAGCAGCTTGATGAGACCCTTGCAAATCTCTCCGAGATTGTGGGGCGGGATGTGCGTGGCCATGCCGACCGCGATGCCATCGGAGCCATTCACGAGCAAGTTGGGAAACTTGCCCGGCAACACGAGCGGTTCGCTGTACTTGCCATCGTAGTTGTCGATGAAATCGACAGTTTCGCGATCGAGGTCTTCGAGCAGTTCCGCCGCAACGGGTGTGAGTCGTGCTTCCGTATACCGGTGAGCAGCGGGAGGAAGCCCGGCGACCGATCCGAAGTTCCCTTGCCCGTGAACGAGACGATAGCGAAGAACCCAATCTTGCGCCATCCGGACGAGCGAGTCGTAGATGGAGGCATCACCGTGCGGGTGATACCGTTTCATCGTCTCACCGATGATGCCCGCGCACTTGCTGGTGGCGGATGTTGGCCCCAGGCCCAGGTCGTTCATTGCCACCAAAATGCGGCGTTGCGATGGCTTGAGCCCATCTCGAACATCGGGCAATGCTCGACTGACAATTACCGACTGGGCATAGGTGAGGTAACTTTCGCGGAGTTCATCGATAATGTCGAGTAGGTTGACCGGTTCCCCGCCCATGGGTGCCGGTTCCTCCGGTCGGGTCGGGGGTGGAGTCTTGGCGGCCAACAGCGTCTCCTTGGCTATAATGATATAAGCGTTTGATAACTCTTCGTTCCCGGGATCCGTTCCAGGTTTCAGTTAAAGACAATTCGAGCGTGTCGATCGATCGTTCCGCGCCTTGCTGTCTTTGCTCTGGAATTAGTCCCCATTTCCCAGCCCCAAAATAATAATGCTATTTTAGTGAAAACAGGTGTTTCCAACCAGCCGCGTAGACCCTTCCGCGGAACTTTTTCCCGCGTCAGAAGTCTAATCTGGAGAAACTGTTCCGGCGGTTCTGCGAACGCGAGTGGAACCAGCTTTCCCAAGTCGAGGACGAATCATGCGTGGAGTGTTGTTCGCACTATTGATTGTGGTTGTGATTGTGGGTGGGGATGAGTTCTCGGTTGCCGGGCAGACATCGAAGGACAAGATCAAAGACCCCCCCAAAGAGGCACCCAAGAGTACGGGCAAGGAGACGCCCAGCGATATCACCCGGACTAAATTGCTCAAGACCAAGGTGACGCGATCGTTCAAGGATGAGCGACTCGGCGATATTCTGAAGGAGTTCGCCGATCAGGTTGATGCGAAGGGCGACCAGCCGGTGATGTGGTCGTATGGAACGGGATTTCCCTTTGCTCAGAGAATCACGTTTGCTTGCAAGGACAAGCCCCTCGATGTGGTCCTCGATCAATTGTTGACCAAAGCCGGCGGTGGGCTTGGCTATGTCGTGGTGTCGAAGGAAGGAGACAAGTACGATGGATGGGTGCGTTTGACAACGACGGGTGAACGTGGGGTCGATAAGGACGCTCCATCTCCTGCCAAGGTGGATGAAGAAGCATCCGCTGCCGAGAAACTGGCTCTGGCCAAGAAGCTCATCGATCTCGGAAAGCCAACCGCCGCCAAGCCGGTGTTGGAGATCCTCGTGAAGAACTACCCCAACACCAAGGCGGGTGCCGAAGCCAAGGAACTCCTTGAGAAACTGGACAAGTGAGCCATTCATTACCGGGTCGCGATGTTCCCTGGATACCGCCGGACATGGCCGACGCCGATGGGTTTGTCGGCATTGGTGGTGACCTGTCGCCCATCACTCTCTTGCGGGCTTATAGCGATGGCGTTTTCCCGTGGTTTAACGATGGCGACCCGATCTTGTGGTGGTCGCCCGACCCTCGGGCGTTGATCGAACTCCAATCTACGCACCTAGAGGAGTCGGGATACGGTGGGCTGCACGTCTCTCACCGTTTGGCCCGGACAATCCGCTCCGGGAAGTTTCGGGTCACCATCAACCAGTGTTTCACGCGAGTCATGCGGTCTTGCGGAGAGAATCGCGACGGTGGCACCTGGGTCACCCCGGAAATGCTGGCTGCGTACTCCGAGATGCACCGTCTCGGTCATGCCCACAGCGTTGAAACTTGGCATGGAGACGAACTGGCCGGTGGAGTTTATGGTCTTGCCATTGGCGGACTGTTCGCGGCCGAGTCGATGTTCTACAGAGTGACGGATGGATCAAAAGTCGCACTGGCAGCGCTGGTGTCACGCCTGCGCGAAAGGAAATTTGTGCTGCTGGATGTGCAGATGAAGACGCCCCACACGGAGAGGATGGGAGCCGTGAACATTTCCCGAACCGAGTACCTTCGACGCCTCCGCAAGGCAGTACAAGTCAGCAGCGTCAGTTTTGTCGATAAACCACGACCGGGTTGAATGCTGTTTTGTAGGTGGTTGATTGCCCTTAGGTGGTTAGTTGCTCTCGCTGGGTTTCACATCGCCAGGAGGGGTTTTCGACGAATCGTCATCCTTGATTAATTGTGCCAGTGCCTCACGTTCTTTGGGAGACAAAGCCGTGAATAGTTGCTCCGGAGTCAGCCCCTTGAGTCGTTCTTCGGCGGGTAGCCCCTTGAGGCGTCTCTCGGGAGTTAGTTCTTTGAGAAGTTCCTCAATGGATTCCTCTGCAAATTGTTGCAGTTGTTCCAGTCCCGTGGGCATCAGTGTTACCTCCAAGTTATATCGTTGGAAGAGTTGTCGTAACAACGTACTCGTTTCGGTTGATCGCTGCTGATAGTTTAACGTGCCGTAGCGGATCTGGTCCATGCGAGCGCTGAATAAATGCAGCAGGGCATTGTGTTCCTCCTGAGGCAACTCATGAATGACCACCACACGAATCGCACCAGTGAAATGCCGCGTTTCGTAGACACCAGGCTGGATGGGGCGGAGAGTTGTCTCTCGCGCCAGGGTGTCCGGAAAGCGAACGCATACCTCATATAATCGGAAATCCGTTAGGGGTAGGAGATCCTGCATGGAAGGGCTGACCTGCTTGCGATAGTTGACGTAGTAACTCACGAGTTCATCGAGTGCCCAGCCATCGAGCGATTCTCGAAAGGATTTGAAGGTGAGAAGGTTATGCGGACCAAGATTGTCGAGCCCATCGGGCAACCGACAGCATAAGGGGCCAGCGTCATTGACGATAATTGCCACATCGAGTAACTGATGCTTCAACGATAGGTCATTCTCCAACTCGATGCTCACAGGCATACCACGTAAGAAATCCACAAGGGATAAACCAAATAGGCGGTGCCAAGGTTTTGGTTCGCTCATTCTTCTTCCTTAATGAATAAGCAAAAAATCCCTGCTATTCAGCAGCGCCCACATGAGATCCTGGGCGGCGTTCGCCCGCTCCTTCTCACCGTAGAGTTTGAAGAACTCAATCCCCACTGCCGTTTCCTTCACATTGGGTCGGCGGGCGAGCGACCAGAGGTACACCTCGGTCACGAGTTGCTCATCGGTCAGTTTCTGAGCGAGTAGCAAGGCTGGACGGGCACCGGGATTTCGCACCCGGCCAAGAATGCTCTTTCCATTGAGGAAGTGAAGCGCCTGGAGCATGTTCGATCCGTTGTCGCGCTCGCACTCGCAGGAATCCATTCGCTGCGGCTTGCCAAACAGTTGAAGAAAGGCGTTCTCGACGTTCCCATCCGGTAACTGCGTTGCCCGGAATCCACCCGGCGCACCGCCAAACGGTTCCGCAACGGCGGTCGCCTGGACGAGCGAATCGAGTAATGCTTCGGCAGGCACTCGCCGCGGGATGGCATGGGAGAAGTTCTGGTCATCCTTCAGGTTACTGGCGTTTGGTGTGCTGGATCGCTGGTACGTCTCGGATGCGACAATCTGCCGAATCAGATGTCGGGGATCGAACTTTGCCTTCACGAAATCTGCCGTGAGGGCATTGAGGAGGGCCGGGTTGATCGGTGGATTCGTGCTGCGGATGTCATCTACTGGATCGATGATCCCGCGGTGGAAGAAGTAGCTCCAGTAACGGTTCACGATGCCCCGAGCGAAGAATGGATTCTTCGCGTCGGTCAGCCACTTTGCATAAGCATCGCGGCGATCGACCCCCGCTTCCAACGTGGGTTCCACGCCACCGAGGAACCGCGGCGGTTGAATCTGCCCACTGCGTGGGTTAGTGGCAAACCCCGCGGCTCCGCTTATTCCGATCAGTTTCGTGTTTGGTGCAGCCGGGAACCGAACATCCTGGCGGCTCGTCACTTGGGTAAAGAAACTGGCGAGGCCGTAATAATCCACCTGAGTCCAGTTCTCAAGTGGGTGAGCGTGGCATCGGGCACAGAGCATCCGGATACCGCAGAAGACCTGCGTCACACGCTCGACTGTGTCGTTTGTGTCCTTGCTGATGGCGAAATAGACGCTGGCCGGATCATCGGTGATGCTGCCGCGGGCGGTCAAAATCTTCCGGGCGAATTCATCCAGAGGTGTATTCGCAGCAATAGCCGAGCGGAT
>DASZJS010000718.1:0-7223 GCA_035947935.1 Gemmata sp.
GTTCAACTACGAGAACCAGATCCGGGGCTTGTGCTGTATCGTACTCCCGAACCACGAGTTCACCGCGGCGAGCCGACGACCGCCAGTGGATTGTTCGGATCGGGTCTCCCGGACGATAAGGCCGCACTCCTCGTACATCCGCCTGATCGGTCGTCACCCGACGCAGAACCTTCCTGCTTCGGTCGCTATTCCCGGTTTGACGATTAACCCAGCGACGGAGTCCGTCGGCATCAATCATCCCGACTGCGGGAAGAACAGTCACCTCGCTCATTGCAGCAGGCCGATCGATCGAAATAAGACCAATCGGATATCCGGATGACACCCGCACCCGAGCTAGGAATTGACCGCGGGTCGCGAAAACTCGCCGGGATTGGCAGGAGATCGACGTTCTCGCCTGGAGATCGGGAACCAGCCACCGTACAGACTTTCCGTCAATTTGGTTATCCACAATGACTGTTGCGGTGCTGGTACCGATGTTGGAGACGGTCAGTTGGATGATGGCTTCTTCCCCGACATGGATTGGTAACTGCAACTCCCGCGTTACCCTCACGCGGCGTACATTCAAACGTGCAATGAATCCATTCATCACCAGCAGACAAACCATGAAGTACGCAAGGAGAAAAACGACGTTGATGCTCTTCCACCACCCAATTAACCCAACCAGAACCGCGAGGCCTAACCAAGCTAGACCTTCATTAGAGATTTGAGTTCGATTGAGGAAGGCTGTCGGGCGTGGAGTGGGGTTGGAAATCCGCTTCACAGGGCACCCGGGGAAGGTTGAACCAAGGCTGTTGTGATGCGTCGCAGATTAAACTAACCGGGTTTGAAAACCCTCGAAAACCTGCTCTGGAGAATTACGTCACCACGAGGCTGTCTCGTTTACCAAGCCTTGTGGGTTCAAACCGGCACTTTGAGGCGGGCAAGAATCTCTCGAACAACGGGCGATCCATCGGGGTGGCCGCCTTGAGTCCAACCCCGCGTAACCAAACGGTGTGCCAGGACAGCTTCCGCAAGTGATTTTACATCATCGGGGACAACGTAATCCCGCCCGGCGGTGACTGCCTGTGCCTGGCTTGCCCGGTAGAGAGCCAAAGCAGCTCGCGTACTTGCGCCCAACACGATTTCCGGGTGGGTTCGCGTCGCTTCAACGAGATCCAGAACATAATCCACAATTGCCGGGTCAACCCGAACCTCGCGCGTGTGAATCTGAAGGGCAACGATTTCGGCAGGGCCGAGGACGGGGGCGAGTGTTTCGACAGGCTCACCCCCTCGATGCTGAGCAAGGATGGCTCGTTCCGCTTCGCGATCCGGATACCCAATTTTCAATCGGAGGAGAAAACGATCGACCTGGCTTTCGGGAAGTGGATATGTGCCCTCGAACTCGTGTGGGTTCTGGGTAGCGACGACCAGAAATGGAGGGCCGAGTAGACGCGTTTCCCCATCCACAGTCACCTGTCGCTCGCTCATTGCTTCCAAAAGTGCAGATTGCGTCCGCGGCGTTGCACGATTGATTTCATCCGCGAGAACGATTTCGGCAAACAGCGGACCCGGTTGAAACAGAAACTGCCCCGTCTGCTCGCGGTAGACGGTGACTCCAATCAGGTCGCTGGGAAGCAAATCAGGAGTGAACTGGATTCGTGTGAACTTGCAGGTAAGACTCCGGGCCAGAGCCTTGGCGAGAAGGGTTTTCCCGACGCCAGGCACATCTTCCAAGAGCAGATGCCCATCGGCCAGGAGGCCGACAAGCACCAGACGGATCACCTCGGGCTTACCCAGAAACACCTGCCCAATGTTCGCGCGAAGGGCGGCCAAATGGGTCGACAGTTCCTTGAGTGAACGTGGCGATTCGGCCATGCGCGAGACCACCTCGTTGGGAAAGTAGCAGGCACACTCCGTGCGCCGTTGAAACGGCACACGGAGTGTGCCTGCTACTTTCTTTCGTGCCACAATTTCTATGCTGCTCCATTCACCAGAATCACGATTCCGTATCGAGCTTAATTGAATTTGACCCAATACCACCCCGCAGGTTCGGATTCACAGGGCGGCTGGCCATTACCTCCTCCGCGGCTTTGATGTCTGCCAATCGTTCAGCTTCTTCTGCTGCGTCCGTAGCCGCTTCTTTTTCCTTTGCAATCGACTTCAGACTCAATCCAATGCGTCGGGCAGAGGGATCCACGCTCAGAATCTCGATTTCGACCGTCTGACCTTCGCCGACAATATCCCGGACTCGCCGTATACGTTGAGTCGACAGTTCCGAGATGTGGATGAGCCCTTCGATTCCCGGTTCGAGTTCTACAAACGCGCCAAAGTCGGTGGTTCGGGTCACTTTGCCATTCAGTCGAGCCCCGACCCTCACCCGTGTCGCAAACTCATCCCAGGGGCTTGTGGTGAGTTGCTTCACGCTCAAGCCGATCTTTCGAGCCTCGCGATCGAGTCGGGCCACCATTACTTGGACTTCCTGGCCGAGCTTCACGAATTCGTTCAGGTCGTTAACCCGTTGCCACGAAAACTCGGAGACCGGAATAAGCCCATCGGCTCCTCCAAGGTCCACAAACGCCCCGAAAGGTTTGATACTCTTGATGATCCCCTTGCGGGTCTGACCTTCCTGGATGTCTGCCCAGAACTGCTCGGCTTTCTGGGCGCGTTCGCGTTCCAGGACTGCCCGACGGCTCACGATCAGATTCCGCTCCTCGGGATTAACTTCGATCACCTCGACTTTGAGTCGTTGGTTGATGAACTGATCCAGGTCTTCAACCCGATACAAGTCAAGCTGACTGGCTGGCATGAATCCCTTGATGCCATTCACCTCTATCGCCAACCCTGTCTTGTTCTTGTTGGTGCCCGTAATGCGAGCCTCAACGATCATATGTAGTGCAATGCTCGACCAGTCCGTGACGCTCTGAGCCGATCCCTCGCGGGTCAGTACAAGCAATCCATCGCCGGCATCGTAGCGCTCGATATCGAATTCGACTTCTTCACCAACGGTAGGGGTTCGGCCTTCAAACTGCTGGAGCGGAAGAACGCCCTGACTGCGGCCACCAGGGACTTCAATAAACACATCCTTGCCGTGGATGCCAATGACTCGCCCCTTTCGTCGTTGCCCGGGGGTTTTCCCAGCGGCCTGCTTCTGACCTGTCTCGGCCTGCGCGACCGTGGTCTCGACGCTGAACCCAGCCATTGCCTGGGACAATTCGTCTTCGATCATCTTGTCCAGTTCGCGATTGTTGGGTTTCAGTGCCCCGAAGTCCCTCAACCCGAGCTGCGGCGGTGTACCACCGGGATTGAGTGGCTTATCTCCCTTGGGGAATGGTTTATCGCTCTTTGGAAAGGGTCGACTCGCGCCACCGGGCCTGCGCGCGCCAGGGTTTGGTGGTCGACTCTGACCTGGACCTCCGGCATTTCGAGGCGCAGGCGGACTTGGGCCGCTTGCTGCGGGGGGAGTGGCGGCAGGAGGTATAGGGGCTGGCACGCCCGGTGTTGAGCTCGCTGAGGGCTCGGGAATGGGCGGGTTTGGTTCAGTGCTCATGAATGATCTCCGTCTTGTGAACCTATCAGACAGCGGACGCCACGACAACGGAAGGCATGGGACTCGCTCATACCAAGTGCGGTAAGAATTCTGGGAAATGTGTGTCTCAATGGGGGGTGAGGTCGCGGCTTTGCCCACGCGTGGGCAGACTATCAGTAGCTCTTTCGCGTTGAATTGATAGGGTCAGGAGAGTTTGTCAGCGGAGTGAGGAGTGTCAGTAATCGAACAAGATTGCGATGATGTGTTTTGGTGCCCTAACAAGGCATTTTCCATCTCAATCGCAGATTCACACAACAGCCGATGTCACAAATCGTCATGTGTCAAAGCCCCTTGACATATGCCGAATGGTCAACAATAACCACTTAAATCATAAACAAACTTATGATTTGCTCTGGCCGACCAATCCTTAACCTCATCCGGAGAACCAACCGTCAGAGGTGCAGGTCTGGATGAATGATTCATTTCGCGACCCAACCGCTGACTTTGTGATGTCTCGCTTTGAAACCAATCTCCGCCTGATCGAGTCTGGCATCATCGACGTTCCACGCGCCGAAGCAGATATGGCGTATACATCATTTCTGGCAGTAGACTCAAAAGAACTGCCATCCTAAGCTGCCAGACTGATTTTATTCCAACTCTTTCGCCGGCAATCTAGATTACAACCAAACCACAGCCGTCTTGGTGTTCGCAGTAACTCACGTGTGTGCGCGGAATAGTTCAAGTTTCTTGAACTCGCCCCCCAGGGCGGTCTTTGCTGGCAGATCGAGCCAGTCTTCGAGAATGTCTGCATAGACTTGGCGAAAGTCGGTGCTCATCTTCAGATTGCCATTGTCCAAGTCAAGCAGGCTCGGCTGCTCTCCAAAAAGTCTTCCCTTGAGACCCGCCCCTGCCAAAAACACAGGTCCGGCAGTACCGTGATCAGTCCCACCCGAACCGTTCTCGGCCACACGCCGACCGAACTCGCTAAAAATGAGAACGGCCACGCGTTCAGCGATCTTGGCTGCTGCCAAGTCGTCGAGAAAGGCTCGCAGGGCTCCTCCCAACTCGCTCAGGAGTAAGGCATGCGTGGGGAGTTGCGTGGCATGGGTGTCGTAGCCGCCGGGTGTAACGCCTGTTCTGGACTGGTTTGTATAAAAGATACGCGTCCCCAACTCTGCCTTGAGTGCACTGGCAATCAACCCCAACCGCCGGGCTAATTCTGTTTGCGGATAGACGACATCCGTCCGCTTGCCGCGGCTCGCTTCGCGGAGACTGTCCGCTGTCAAATACCCATCCAGCAAACTTCGACGCACGAAACCAGCCAAATCGTCCTTAGAATCAGGGCCAGTGCTCGCTCGCTGGAAACCTTCTGAGGTTGATGCAGCGAAGTCCTCGAAATCGTTGAGTGCTGAGACGGTCGTCTTTTTTCCACGGAGTGCAATTGGTGGGGATTCGGTTCCAATTGAGAATGATGCAGGTCCA
This sequence comes from Gemmata sp., assembly GCA_035947935.1. Taxonomy (GTDB): domain Bacteria; phylum Planctomycetota; class Planctomycetia; order Gemmatales; family Gemmataceae; genus Gemmata. The sequence goes on from DASZJS010000718.1 coordinate 4,988, forward strand.
CCCGATAAAGGCCGCTGCGACTCGCTAAGCGCGCGGCCAAGCCAGCCGTAACCTTCTCGTTGCTCCTCCTCAGTGAATTGCGCTGTCTGCCAGATCATGTAGCTTTCACCGTGTGATCCGCTCGGGTTCGGGTAGCCGACCCCTTGAACGATGGCCAGCCGACCACTTTGTAGCAGTTTGTCGAAGTCGCTCAGCGATGGGTGCAGTCCAATGCGATCGTTCACCTTAAGGATGCGATCTTTCGGAAGTCGGAGAGTCCTTCTGAATTTGGCATATCCCTCGTCGGCAAACGGGACGACAGTATTAATTCCATCGTTGCCGCCATCCAGATCGATGACGACCAACACTCGACTGTCGGGAGTCGGAGCAGCCGCTCGTGCAGTACTTGCCAAGAAGGACGGAACCACGGGGCTGAGCGAAAGCAGGGGCGAGGATTTCAAGAAATCGCGACGCGAAAACATTTGAGATATCTCCGGTTTGAGGTCAATGGAACCCACTCAAACATTTCAGTTAATGCCAGGAGCGTTACTCAGCCAAGCTGCGCTTCGGGTGTGGATAGGATCAACGCAATTACCTGGCTCATGTCGGGCTTCGGACCGAGACTCTTTGTAAGTCGCCCCCGCCAGTCAGGTGTGGACTCACTTCCCAGAACGAGCCTTAGGTAGAAGCTAAGCATTTCCTCATAATCTTTGCCGTAACCGTGTTTGCGAGCTAAAGCTGCCGCATCCAATGCCACCGCTCGGCCCACGAACTCGCCGCTGATGAGAGCTTCGGCAAGACGCCCTCGCTGAACAGCCGTCCGGGGGCTGATCCAGTTCCGACCACCTAACCAGCCGAAGACGCTCGGAGGATAGAACAGGTCCTGGCCCAGCCGAGCAATCCAGTCGGCTAATACCATCATGCTTGGCGCTGGGTCGAACAACTCGAGCATTCGCGCTGCACTCACAACGTACTCAGTCGGACCGAGAATCCGACCGCCGATATTTCGTTCAGCGAAGAAGGCAGTGGAGCGGAGGATTTTGCCTACCGCCCAACCCACGTTTAACCGTTGCTCGCGAAGGCCAACCGCCAGCGCCTTGAGATCATCGCGGCTTACTACACCCGGGGCCATGAAGGTGTCACACAGTCGCCAGGCCAGCCGTTCCGCTGTTGCAGGCTGCTCCAAGAGAATATCGAGGAGATCGTCACCGCGCCATTTGCCGCAGCGAGAGAGGACTGTTTTCTCGCCATCATCGTGCTGTGTGTGATCGTCTTGGAACAGCCCATTCTGCACGGTCCAGCCTGTCAGGCAGCGGGCCGATTCCTTCACGTCACTTTCCGTGTAATGACCTACGCCCAAAGTGAAGAGTTCCATCAACTCGCGCCCTAGATTCTCGTTCGGCTGTCCTTTGCGGTTAACGTCGGCATCCAGCCAAACAAGCATGGCCGGATCCTTGATGACAGCGCGGAGCAATTCGTCGAATCCGGACCGGGCGTGCTGCCGAAAGAGCTCGTTCTGACGAAGCATAGCAGTGAGGTTATTCACCTTGAGATTGCTGGTGGCGAAATGGTTATGCCACATCAGAGCGAGCCGTTCGCCCAGTGGATCGGGGCCGAAGAACATTCGATTAAGCCACCCTCCTTTGAGCCGCTGTGGGCTGCGGGCGGACACGGCAGCCCGAGCCAGCCGGCCAGCCCAGTCATCGAAATCCGCTGGCACACCCTCGTTGCGCGACTTACCCGAGAGCAACCGGTCCAGACTCTTTTCCGGCCCGTCCTTCAGGTCGCGCTGAATCTCTCCCCATGTCGCTGAGAAGGCAACGCGGCGATGCAGGTGAACTACCCGGCGGAGATCCCAGGGTTCGGCAGCGGTTGGTGAGTAAGGCTCCCAGATTCTTTGCGGGTTGTTCGATTCGCGAGTGTCGTTCATGTGTGAGTCCACGTGAATGAACCAGAAGGAAGTTGGCGAACCTCGTGCGCACAGTTGATCGCTACTTGGACTGAGGGAGCTTGAGGTCCCCAAGATTCCTTGTATCACCCGATTTGATAGGGCCGACTTCGAAGTTGTCGGAAACTTGTCCTGTGCGTTTCTTTTGGTCGAATATGGCTTGCAAGACAAACTGCTGCCCCGGGACAAGCCCTTCAATCAGAAAGCGACCGTCCTTGTCGGTGGTAACTGATTGGGCAAGTGGGCCGGAGCGGAACTCTCGCAATCCCTTTCGGCTTTCATCTCGCCAAGCAACCTTCACAGATTTGC
>DASZJS010000719.1:0-4581 GCA_035947935.1 Gemmata sp.
CGTTGCCTGGGCAACGAAATCGCCCCGATCCAGCAAACGCATGATAAGGTGTGTCTCGGTCTGACCGGTCACATGCCACTCCCGGGGATGCATGAGTTGATAGCGCCCCTTGGGGTCAGCATGTCGCAAGTCGGTAAATCGTGTTGGCAAGTTCCCCTCCGGAATACCAGCAAGAGCATCATCGGAGAGTTCTTTGGGATCTGCGGTTGGGGTTTCCCGCTTGAGTGTGACTGTGGCCTCGACTTGAGAGGCCGGATTGACCGCTCCCTGTTCGCGGTCGTCCTTCTGCTTCCAGGTGAGTGCGGTGATATGCCCGGAAGTCACATCAAATGTTCCGCTCGCGGTGACTGCAAGCGATAACTTTGCGCCATTCTCGATGCCCTCGGCGGTGCCGTTGATGGCGAATGTCGCAATTCCATCTTTCACAGCGATCAGTTTGCCCGAAAGGGTGGTTTTGATCGTGGCATCAAACAGGCAGGCGGTCTGTGCAGCGATATCAGTCAGTGTCCAGGTGTCTCCAATGTTCACCACCTTGCCGGGCAGTAACCCAGGGAGACATTGTGGGTTGAAGTGATCGGTGACGAGATCGAGTTCATCACGATTGAGAGGGCCAGTTGGAGAAAAGCACAATAGCCCATCGGGATTGCGCCTGGCCACAATCAGCCTTCGATCGGCCGGCAGCGAACGGTCGCTTTTGTCGGCTGCAAGTGTGGCGGATGCCATCGCCTCGGTGTATAACCGCGCGGTTGTACTTGGCACTCCATCCGTCACCGCCATGATGCGCTCAGTGAATCGATGCCGGGCCTTTGCTTCCAGAGGAATTGGCTGCTTCCCGTTGTTGAGGGCAACGATCAAGTTGCCTTTCAGTTCAAGATCGATGGAGAAGGTTGCCCGCTCACCGAGAGCGCTTTTCTCAGTTAGATTCACCGGTTGGGCCAGTCCCGGAACGGCAGAAGCAACGACAGCGATGAATGCAATGGTGCAACGGATCATGTAATTCCCCGGATTGGTGAACCAATCAGTGTGGGGAATACAGCGACTGGGGGGACGGGGTCAAGGCGGAAGTGATAGTAAGAACTCCGGTCGCTTACGCTGCAGGCTCGCCAAGAACAATTTGATGGCGTTGACCGCTACTGTCTTGAGGCGAGCCTGGAGCATGAGCGACTGGAGTGTACATTACTCCGGTCACTCACGCTCCAGGCTCGCCTCTAAACAATCTGGGTTGAACTGCAATCAGCCAACCGGCCGCTGTTGTGCGTTGAATCGCAGACGGCGGTTGGGGTCCACTTCAACAACCCCGAATGCCTGCTCGTGGCGAGCCACGACTACCCTCAGTACTTCTGCCAGCTTCTTGGCTGTAACGAAGTTCATGATGAGGCGGTGGGACAGGTGAACCGGCTCCGGGCCTGCTGCTCCGACCACCTGGGAATACATCCCCAGGTCGAGCAACACCTCGTCCGGATTCCCCGTTACCCGGAAGAAGTTGACGTAAAGGCTTTCCATGTCAGCGTCGCTGATGGGGACTTGAATCTGCTGGTTCCCCTGTTGCGTGGGAACTGTGGTTGAGGTTGGTACGGCTTGTTGTTCAGGCACTGGAGAACTCCTTTGTTGAATAAATAATGGGGCGGTAGAGACTCCGCGTCAACTGTGACTATATCGGCCCCGACTTACTCGCCCACCACTTTCACAACCAAGGCATCGCTTCCTAAAGCTCGTTGGAGCCGGACTACCCAGTCCCAGCCCGCACGATCGGCCTCAGTGCGAACATGAAGAGCGATTTTCCGGGGCATCGCCAAAGCTACTGCTTGTGGCGCATCGAGTACCTTCAGTACATTCAGGAAGGTTGCTCCATCGTAGTGCGCATTTGGCAGGTGCCAAAGGTCAAAACCAGTAATCGTAGATTCAAATATCCCTGCATAGAGTGCAATCGCCGCTGCTTCACGCTCTCCGTGTATGGCCAGTTTACCCATTCTCAAATCGGGCTGCACAAGCAGCGCGGCGATCGCACGCCGGGCATCCCACACCCGTTGACCATCCAGGGTTTGCCCCAGCAGAGGAAACCTTCGGCGAATCATCGTGTCCTCAAACCCTCCCGCCTCGGCCCAGCGCGTGACTCCGATACCCCGTGGAGCGATCGCCGCGAAGGCGATCTTCTGCGACTCCATTACACCACGATTCTGCGCGAATAACGCATTGTCCCGCTTTAGTTTGCGGCTCAGTTGCAGAACTTCGGCAAACTCCGATCCCAGCCCATCGCACCACCGGCCCCAACCATCTTCATCGAGTACAGACAGGATCACTTCCGTGGGTTTCTCGACCTTTGGTGAACTCATGATGAATAACCGAAGTTCGATGCAGTCTTCCGAAACGAAATCGATTGCCCGGAGTCGAACTCCATCGTGGGTCACATCTACCGCCACGGTTGCTTTCAAGGATGGCGGATTTTGTACCCAACCACCAAAGACTTTTTCCTTCAGCGAAGCGAGCAGTTCAGGCTTCTTGGCGGACCACCACTCGCGAGCTACAGCTGCGTTCGAGGGTTGTTCGATGCGGGTGGACCGAACGAAGACTTCGTGAACTGTCTCGTTCACGCGCCACTCGGGCAGTTTTGCGAGAACCTTCAGTTGCTGGGGCTTCAAAGGAGGCGGCAGGTCGTCCTTCACCTCGGTTGTCGTGTCGTTCTTGAGCCATTGGTTCATCCATTTATCGATCCCGATGCGGAGTTCCGGGGTGTCCTTATGTGGCCCCTTGGTTTCGAGTAACTGGAACTTTTCCTCCGCGCCATACAAAGTGTAAACTTTGCGCACTTTATCGGCGATTCGACGATACCCGGCGACGGGGAAGATGTCGTCCGCATCGGAGTTGCCCAGAAGCAGTGGTCGAGGAGCAACAAGAGCGGCCACCATTGGAAAATCCCAGCGATAAGTATTAACCATGTACATACAGTCGCAGTGACCGGAAATAACACCCTTTGCCACCCTGGGTGCGACGCCTTCGCAGAGATGCGAATACAAATCCGCTATCCCGGCAACCGGCACAATAACCTGTGGCCGATCATCGGCCGCGGCGATCCACCAACTCGTAGCTCCGCCACCGCTCCGGCCGGTCACGCCGATCCGTTTGGCATCCACCTCCGGGCGGGATTCGAGGTAATCGAGGGCGCGGATGGCGTTCCAGAGTTCAACGCCGGCGGGTGTGTAGCCTCGTGCTTGCCACCACCACATTTTCTCGCGATATGTGCCGTGGTGCTGCCCGAGGATCTCGCCCAGTTCCAGGGTATCGAGGATGAGACAGGCGTAGCCGTGCGTAGCGAACCATGCGGGGTGATACTGATAGGGCACTTTGCTGCCGAACGATATGCCGTTCTCGACCAGATTCCCGTGCCCACACAGGTACAGAATCGTGGGATACTTCTTCGCAGCGGTGCCCGGTGTGTGTTTCGGTAAATACAAGTTCGCGGTGACGTAAAGATCTGGCATCGACTGGAAGTGCAGCCGCTCGACGATGAAATCGCCGGCATCAACAGTACCGACGATGGTGGCTTTGAGATTGGTCTTCGCAGGTAGAGGCCAGAGCCCCATCATCTCAAGGAATTGTCGCCGAAGCTCCGGTCGTCGTTTCTCCCACTCGTCCTTGGTGGTCAGTTCGGAGAGGCAGTTGTCCGCGATGCGCTTGACTTGATCCTTCAGGTAAGCATCGAGCATCTTTTCGCCGCGGGCGTATGGATTGACTGGGCGGGGTGGTGGGGCGATGACAGGCTGCTGGGCGAGAGCTGGCGTGAAAGTGAGCAGCAAGACGAGGAAAGCGAATCGCATTGAGGGTTCCTCCGACAGGGGATGTTCAGATGCTACTCCAGCCACAGTGCATTCGGAAGCGTTTGCCGGGTATACTTGAGGGAAGCACGCAAGATCATGCGAGGAGGGTTGGCGATGAGTCATGAACTCGATCCGATTGAAACGGGCACAACACTCGACGCCGAGAGCCAGGTTGCCGCCGATGAGGACCGCAAGGGGTGTGAGTTGATCGATGGCGAATGGGTGCCGAAGGATCGCGAGGAATCGCCTCGGGAAATTGACCGCAAGGGATACGAACTGATCGATGGCAACTGGATCGAGAAACCGATGAGCAAAGCAGCCGCAATTGTCGGGAGCAACCTGCACGGCCGGTTATTCAACCATATCCGACCGAACCGATCCGGGCTTCTGATGATTGGGGATGCAGCCTATCGACTCCCCAATTCGAACAACAATCGGGTCCGGAAACCGGACCTTTCGTTCGTCGTTGCGGGGCGTGTGACACCTACTCGGGATGAGGATGGAAGTTGGCCGATCGGTCCAGATTTGGCGGTCGAAGTGATCTCTCCGAATGAAATGGCGGAAGCTGTGGAGACGAAACTCGATGAGTATCTGAGGGCAGGCGTTCGGCTGGTGTGGGTGCTTTACATTCCAACCAGGAATGTGTGGGCCTACAAATTGGATGGAACGGCTAGACTCTACCGCGCAACTGACACACTACCTGGAGAGGATGTGCTTCCGGGATTTGCTGTTTCCGTGGCGGAACTGTTCGAGGGAGTATAGACGA
>DASZJS010000720.1:0-13854 GCA_035947935.1 Gemmata sp.
ACACGTGAGTCTGCGGGGTCGATGGGATTGGGTGGTCAAAAGCTCGCTGCGTTTCTCTACGAACTCGGAAGCGACAAACGTCGGCGATTGGCTAAAGTATTGAAAACTGTTTATCCACAATTGAGCGAGCTGCTGGCAAAATCGATTCGCTCGGGCTGGAAGCAACTGGAGATCATTGAGGATTATGAGGGGGATGATGGACAATATATTTGGCCCGTGATGAGAACCGAAGCCCGTCACATCAACGAAGGAATGCTTCGACAGATAGCGATTCTAGCCGAGCTTGAGTCCGAGCATGGCTTTTTGCTGTTCGATGAAGTCGAGAATGGGGTGAATCCAGAACTCGTGGAATTCCTCCTCAAAGAACTCCGCGACACGGACAAACAAGTCGTTGTGACGACTCACAGCCCCTTGATTCTGAACTATCTCGACGATGAAAGCGCAAGGGAGTCCGTGATCTACCTGTTCAAAACCAAAGAGGGTTACACCAAATCTATTCGGTTCTTTTCAATTCCTTCACTCAAGAAAAAACTGACTGTCATGGGACCGGGGGAAGCCTTCGTTGACACCAATCTTGTTGATCTGGCCGAAGAAATAAAGTCGATTCCGGAGTCAGTCTGAGATGTTCTTCCTCTTCAGCGGTGAAGGTCCTACCGACATGGGTAGTGGCCTCTCTCCCGGCCAGATCTCCGAGGGAGAGCAGTTTCAACATGGCCCGATGGCCGCAATCGTCGATCAAATCGTTGAGACTCAGTGGGGATATTCCATCCTGCACACAGATGGGTCAGTGGGATTTGTATCGGAAGGAGCCTTGGCTGCTGAAGCAGGAGATCTGAAGGCAACTAAGAAATCGATCAGGCTGCCCGGGCCCAAAACACCCAAGGAGACTAGGTTTTTCTTCAATTCTGCACGACTCTTGGCCCGGATTGCCAAGCATCTGGGTAATGAGCGGACCATTGATGTGATCGCGATCTTGTTTCGGGATTCAGATGGTACTGGGTCGGCTGATCGTGGTCTATGGGACGATAAACAGCAGTCGATGCTCGATGGGTTTGCTGAGGAAGGATTCATGACTGGCGTCCCTATGGTGCCCAAGCCGAAGTCTGAGGCTTGGCTCCTTTGCGCATTGAAAGCCAATCCATATCAGAGCTGCGCAAAGCTTGAGGATCGTTCTGGTAACGACAAATCCCCGAAAGCACTCAAAAAGGAACTGGCAAAACTTGTTCCAGGAGAGGTTACACGGGAACTTCTCCTGAATCTTGTAACGACTCGCACAGTGGACATCGATCGAATCGACATGCCGAGTTTCAGTACCTTCCGAACTCGGCTTGAGGAAGTTTTGTAAGACGTTGCCAACAACCTCAATGACGAGTCCGAAAGTAAAGTTTCGTAGGTCGTGCCAAGCCGACCAGGAAAGAATCGCATCATCAACCAATCCTAACTTCCTCACTCACTCGAAGACCAGCGTGCCGAACTTCTGGAACTCGTGGAAGCTATTTCCAACGCGAGACCAGTCCCAGCTCGTGGCTTTCCCCTCGTCGTAGTCCATGCGGTAGAAGTTTGCCCGCCAGCGAGTGCCTGGCTTGGGTGGGATGTTACGCAAGGGGGAAAGTAGCTCATAGGGGATGAAAAACTCCGCCCTCCACCCCGTTACCTCACCACCTGATTTGATTTCACCACCGGTTGCCTTGGTAGCTTTTCGGATCTTTCGCGTTCCCTCGTAGTGCCACGGTCGCCAGCCGAGGAATTTGCCTTCCAGATTTGGAACCACAATCGGCAATTCAAAACCCAGCGGCGATATTTCGTACTCGAAATAGACCGGATCGCGTTCATCGGTCCAGAGGAAGACTTCAAATACGTCTTCCGTCCACAGGTTCAGAAAATCCTCTTTGAAGGTAGCCGTGAGTTTTTTGTCCGTGGCATCCATCAGGACGTAGAACCCTTTCTTGGAATAGAGTACCTTCACGCGGGTCTCATATGGCAGACCACCGTTTCGCTTGTGGAGCGACTCCCACTCGGCTTTTTTCCAGGCGTCGGCGGACCCATCGCCCGTGACTTCAAAATCCTCGGTTGCCCGGACGTGCATTTCGCGCGGGCCGGGGCGGTCGGTGTTCGGCTTCAGACCATAAAGAATGCGCTCGGCGTTCTTGCGATAAATCTTGTCGAGAACCTCAGGCGGCAGATTGATGCCGTAGATATTCCAGAACCCCTGGAGGTGGTGGCTGGCAGAGCAGTCGAAATACTCATCCTCCGTTTCCAGGAAGCGGTAATAGATGCGGTACGCATCACGTTTGGGCGTGGTGTCGGTGCCGAACATGATGCGATCCTGGTATTTCAGGAAGAACTTGCGCGTCGCGAACGGCTGGCGACCGAGTTCCGAAATGCGGGCATCGATATCGATGTACATGTTGGGGTACTTGTCGAGTTTGTCCGCGACCGAAGCGAGATCCTCAGCGTTATTGCCAAAGTGTGTGTTGATGAAGGTCGTTTTGGGATGTTTGGCGATGACGCGGTGGAGTTGGTCGAGCAAATCCTGCCGTTTCGGGTACTTCTCACCGAAGAACAGCCAGTCCGGGTGTTGGTTGAGTTCGTGCCAGCGCTCGTTGAAGCGATCCAGTGGGGTGAAGAACGCCGCGGGGTCGGCGATGTGAATCACGACCGGCCGTCCATGTTTGGCGCACACTTCCCAAACAGCATCGAGCTTGGGATCATCGACGGTCATCAACGTGCCATCCTTGTAGCGATAGGCGAGCCCGAGGGTCTTGTGGAACTTCAAGCCCTTGGCACCAGCCTTGAAACTCTCTTCGAGCCGTTTCGCTTCCCGCTCGCCCCAATCGGTGTTGTCAATGCCATCGAAATTGATGAGAGCGAAGGTCAAGAACCGCCCGGGGTGCGATTCATCGAGAGCAGCAAGCGTTTCCTTGAGTCGATCGCCCCAGCCACCATCTAAATTCACAACTGTCTGGACGCCGGCTTCATCCAACTCGGTCAGATATCGCTTCACGGTGGTTGGAGTGAGTCGATCTTTACCACCACCGAGGTGGTTATGCACATCGATGACGGGATAGAGAGGCTTTTCCACGATGGTGGTTTTCGTCACCATCATGGATTTGGGTGCCCAATCGCTGAGCTTCAATTGGCGGATATCCTCCGGTGGGTCTGCTCGGCCAGCCACGCCATGCCCCGAGAGAAAAACCGTTCCGGTCGCAAGTAAAGCGGCAGTCAGGAGCAGAATTCGCGTTCGCATTGAGGCTTCCCCTGTCGGTTGGTTGTGTGTGCCGTGGAAAAACTCCCCGTTTCAGACTGGCATCAACAATCGATAACGCGCTTACAAACCTTGCCCGCGAGCAAACGCTTCAGATCGTGATACGCGAGCATCGCCCTCACTCTGGCCGCTCGCGGAGTATCCCATTCATCATCTCCAACATTTTTGTTGGACCGAGACTCTTCAGCAGTTCGATATTTCTTCTCGGGATTTCGAGATGTTCATCTGCCTCGCCGACGACTTTTGAAATGCTCTCCTCACGCAGCAAATGAAGCATCGGGTAAGGCGAGCGGTTGGTAAAGTTTTCCACATCATCGGGCTGTGTCCCTTCAAACTGATACTCCGGGTGGAAGCTGGCAATCTGGATGATCCCCCGCAATCCGAGAGCCGCGATTAAACGGTCCCCAATGGTGAGGAAGTCGTTGAAATCGAGGAAGTTTCCGAACGCGTTTGGATGGATTAGCAGGGTCGTCTCAGTTTGAGCAATTGATGCCTCAGCCAGATTCTGAAGCTCCACGCCCAGTTCCTCAAGCAATTTCTCTTCATTCGTGGCTTCGCTCACAATAAAGCGAATCAGATCGGCCTGGAAAACTCGCCGCGCGAACGGGCAAAGGTTCAGCCCGATCACTACAGACGATATCCAGCGGCGAGTGACCTCGATGACCGCTTCCCTGTCCATTGCGATTGATCTCTGAGGCTGAGATTATCCACGCTCCGAGAACGCTCTATCCGACCGACTGGGTCCGAGGTTTGTGGAAAATGGCCAGTTCGGCAATTACGCCACAGACGATGCCGACAAGATAGGCCACGATATCGCCCCAGGCGAAGGTTGCGCTCGGAGTGCCAAGGACAAGCCCACCGAGCCGAGTTGCACGAATCGCATCGAGCCAGGACGGATGGTACAACTGACTGAACTCGACGCTGCACGCGAACCCTACCGCCAAAACTGTAATCAGCAAGGTTGATTGTCTGGGGAACAAGAATCCGAAACCGACAAACACCACAAGCCCCCAAAGTGCATCGCCCAAATACTTCGCGACAAACCAAGGGAGCCCGACCGCTTCTGATCGGGAAGCCAACCCAAGACCAATCACGCCCATAGCCGCCAGGGCATACATCCAGCGAGACCGCGCCATTCGCTCCGCTCTGTATTCGCTCCACTCCATACCGGGATAGCCCTTATCAGAGGGTTGGCAACCGGCCGATTGCCGTGTACCATTCAGAGACCACTGACCTGTTACCGTCCGCATGTCCCAAAAGCCAACCTACGAAAACCTGCTCACCCGGCTTTTCTCTGGAACTCCGTGCGAGCGCGCAGCGGTTATGGACCATCTCACAAATTATGAACTGGATCGGAAAGCCAGCGAGCGAAAGATCAGGGACCACTGATTGTGTTACCTTGCGCGAAATCGAACCGTACCGCGGAACTGGAAAGCCTGTCTCATCCCTGTGGATCACCTTATGCGTGTGATCGAACAACTCGTTCAACATTTCTGGACACGCGGGGCATTAACCCGTGACGAGGCAGCGTATCTCGTGCAGCACGGATTTGTCCGGGAAGACGATCTTGCCGGGTTCGTGGAGTCACCGCACGGGACGGACGCGGAGGAGTTCGAGAATCTTCGAGACAATCCTCGTTTCGACCCGGCCGATCTTCATGCCGAAGAACTCGAAGATGAGTTGACTGGCCGAAAGGCTGGTGGCGGCAAGAAGGGTGAGAAGAAGAAAAAGCCCGCAGGTCACAATCTTGCGCCGGCAGCGGCACACATCGCGGCTCACATTGCGATGCGAGAACCGTATCACGCCCTTCACGACCTCGGTTGCCGACTCGGACCGTGCGGAACGTGGCGAGATGCCGCCCGGCGAATCGCCGCGACGACATCGATCGACCTGGAAATGGCGATGATTGGGCTTCTCATATCGCATCCCCGATCGCTGGGGGAACTGTGGTTCTGGTTCGATCTGGAGCCGCTGTTTGTCTGGACAGAAAGTGTCGATAATGCCGGCCCTGTTGCCGAAGGAATCGGCAAGCTCTTGAGGGCAGATACTTTGAACCGCGTCGGTCGCCTGGATCAGTTGAAGAAGGCACCGGAAATCCAGGCGTTGATCGAATTGCTTGCCGCCCGTCGGCAGTTTCTAACCCTGCTCCCAGCCCTCTACAACCGGCATTTCGACAAACTGGGGCTGTGGCTGATCCCGCCAGCCGGGGTCGCTCTGGTCTCCTGGCCTTCTCTGCCCTGGGCCTTTGTCATTGTCTACAACGCCCGGAATGGCACGGTCGATGAGCCGCCATCGGGCTATTTGCTACCGTTGGATCATGTTCCGTGGCGGGTTATCCAGGATGCCCTGCGAACAGCATTCCCAATAGATCCTCAAGCAATCCGCGAGTTGCTCCTTCACCATATTCGCGAGCGACCGGATGCCATGCCCGATCAATCCGATCTGTGGCGGAACATGGTGTTCGACCGACCACTATATTGTCCTTACACATGGAAGGTCTGATACCTCGGTGTTCAGTTTTCAGTGTTCAGTTTTCAGTTAAATCCTTCAGACACGGCAAGCGAATTTTCAATGTCTTTACTGAAAACTGAACACTCGATAAGAGGTTCCCCGATGAGTTCCGGCCCGATTGCCGAAACAGTCACCCTGAGCCAGGCCAAGGAGTTGATCCGGTGCCTGGCTCACGAGCAAAGTCTGCTGATCCTGTCGCCGCCCGGTGTCGGAAAGTCCGATATCGTCCGTCAGGCCGCTGCCGAGGCGAACCTGGAGTGCAAGTCGCTGCTTGGCACACAAATCGCGCCCGAGGATGTGTCCGGAGTACCGCGGATCATCGGTGAACGCAGCGTGTTCTGCCCGCCGCGGGTTCTGCTCCCGGACAACCCCCAAAAATTCTGCCTGTTCCTCGATGAACTACCTGCCTGCGCCCCGGACGTACAAAAAGCGTTCTACTCTCTGCTTCTGGAACGGCGGATCGGCGAATATCTTCTGCCGGAAGGCACCTGGGTTGTGGCGGCCGGCAACCGGGCCGAGGACAAGGCTCTGGTTCGCACCATTTCCAGCGCTCTGGTGAACCGAGTTCTCATCCTGAACATCCGGATTGATGTGTCGGAGTGGTTGATGTGGGCGCAAAAGGCGGAACTCCGCGAAGATGTGATTCGCTTTATCGAACAAAACCCCGATGCGCTCCTCCGTCCCGTCCCAGACAAGGCAGTACCGTTCTCAACCCCCCGGGCGTGGGCTTCGTTGTCGCGCGCGATCAACCTCGTTGCGATGCGGGGCAAGCTCACGGAACCACTCGTTCGCGCACTGGCTGTCGGTCGGGTCAGCGACGATGATGGCCGCCGGTTTGCGGCGACATGCCTCGGAAGTTCTATCGATCCCAAATCGTCGTAAATGTCTCCCAATCTGGATTCATGACCACTCCCAAGCCACCGCTGGCCGTCACGTTGTCCCAGGCGAAGGAACTGGTCCGGTGTCTCGCAGATACGGAGAGCCTGCTGTTGCTTTCGCCTCCAGGTGTAGGGAAATCCGATGCCATTCACCAGGCAGCGCGGGAAGCCGGGTTGGAAGTCCGCTCGCTGCTTGGAACTCAGATTGCACCTGAGGACGTATCCGGTGTGCCCAAGCTGATTGGGGGCCGGGCTGTCTTCTGTCCCCCACGGCTACTGCTTCCGGAGGACAACAATAAACCCTTCTGTCTCTTCCTGGATGAACTCCCCGCTGCCCCACCCGATGTCCAGAAAGCGTTCTATTCCCTCCTGTTGGAGCGTCGGATCGGTGAGTACCAATTGCCGAAGGGCACCTGGGTGATCGCGGCGGGAAACCGGAGCGATGACCGGGCACTTGTCCGGCCGCTTTCCAGCGCACTCATCAATCGGGTGTTCGTGATTGCTATCCGAGTCGATCTGCCGGAATGGCTTGCATGGGCGAAACGTGCTGACGTGCGTCCGGAAATTCGTAGCTTCATTCGGTTCATTCCCCAGGCTCTCCAGCGATCGGTTCCGGCCGACCCGGTTCCCTTCTCGACTCCCCGTGCCTGGGCGCAGCTTTCGCGCGACATGGACCTCGCCGACCGTGGCGGAGTGCTGGCCGCCGAAGAGCGGCGAGCGTTGGCATTCGGCCGTCTCACTCCACACGATGCGGGACTCTTTTGCGCGCTCTGTGAGGAAGGGCTCGACGAGATGCGACCGGTTCGTGAGTATTTCGATGATGTGAAATTATTGCCAAAAACCGAGACCGCCGTGTGGTTTCTGGTGTCCCGTATTCGCCTAGCGGTTTCTCACGGTGAACTGAGCGACTTACCCACGGAGCAGGTAAACGCTTTTCTCACTGCCATCAGCGAGGAGTACCGATTCGCACTGCTGCTCGACCTTGTCGAAAAGTGGGCGGACATCGGGGCCAGTCAGGTGATGTTGGCGACACTCAAGGAAGTCACGGGTGTGTGATACCCGGTCATTTTTCTGGAAAACTATTACAATTTCTTCTTGTCCTCTCGCGGGCTTTTGTGATTTGGGAGTTCTCAGATGGCCGAGCCGTACAAGATCGTGATCGGGTTGGAAGTTCACGTTCAGTTGCTCACCAAGACGAAGTTGTTCTGCGGGTGCTTGAACAAGTTCGGGTTGCCCCCGAACTCGGCCACTTGCCCGGTATGTCTTGGTCTGCCGGGATCGCTCCCAGTCATGAACGAACTTGCTTTTCGCCTTGCTCTTCGCGCTGCTCTCGCCCTCAATTGCCAGATTGCCTCGCACCCTGGCCAGCAACCCGGTTTCACCAAGTGGGACCGCAAAAACTACTACTACCCGGACCTCCCGAAGAACTATCAGGTCAGCCAGTACGATCTGCCGTTCAGTCACGATGGATGGCTGGAGATCAACGTCGCCAAGGACACCAAGAAGGACTACGCCGCCAAACGGATCGGAATCATCCGTGCCCACCTCGAAGAGGATGCCGGGAAGAACTTGCACGATGAATCCGGCAAAGGCGGAGACAGCCTGGTAGACCTGAACCGTACCGGTACGCCCCTCCTGGAGATCGTATCGCAACCGGACATGAATTCGCCTGAGGAGGCCGTTGCATACTTGGAAGAGATCCGCTTGTTATTGCGCGAAATTGGCGTTTCGGATTGCGAGATGCAGGAGGGTTCGCTGCGATGCGATGCCAATGTGAACATCCACATCCCGAAGAACGATGAACCCAAGGGATACGCTGCAACTCCGCTCGTGGAGATCAAGAACCTGAACAGTTTCCGCGGAGTGGGTCGAGCGATCGCCTACGAGGCCAAGCGGCATTACGAGGAATTTCAAAAGAAACAGGACCAGTTCCGGTTCGGCAAGTTACTCAAGACAACCGCCGGGTGGGATGATGCTCGCGGCGTAACCGTGGTTCAGCGTCACAAGGAAGATGCCGCGGATTATCGCTATTTCCCGGAGCCGGATCTCGTGCCGGTGGTGGTTTCTGCTTCGTTGATTGAGCAGGTAAAGGCCGAGACGGGTGAATTGCCATCAGCGCAGCGATCGCGACTCCAGACGCAGTATGGACTGAGCCCTTACGATGCCCAGGTTCTGACAGCCAAGGGTCGCCCAACGGTCGCTTACTTCGAGACAGTCGCCGCGGCGATTCACGATGGCAAAACCGCCGTCAATCGCATGAGCGATCTGATTTACCCAACACTCACCGAGCGAAAGGAAGAGATCGAGCAGTTTCCACTCAAGGCTGCCGCCTTCGCGGAATTTGTGAAAGAGCTGGCCTCTGCCAACTCCCAGGATCGGCGGGACGTCCTGAAAGTCATGCTGGATCAGGGCGTCAATGTCCAGAAAGCGAAGGAGATCGTGGGAATCAAAACGCTTGATGAGACCGCTCTTCGCGAAGCCGCGAAGCAGGCGATTGCGGCAAATCCAAAGGCAGTTGCGGACTTCAAGAAAGGAAAAGAGCAGGCGAAGATGTCGATTGTTGGGGCTGTTATGAAGACCAACAAGGGAGTCCCGAACGATGTCGTCCGCCGACTTGTGGATGAGGAACTGGCGAAGGTATAATTGCTGGAAAGAGGAGGGAAATCATGGCGGAATTGACGCTGGAACAACGTGTCGCAGCGCTAGAACAGTCAGTTGCCGAACTCAAGGCATGCAACCAGCCTGCCGGTCCTCGGTGGTGGGAACAGATCGGGCGTTCGATGTCACCAGCCGAACAGGAAGCCTTCGAGAAAATGGAAGCCTACGGGCGGTATTTTCGAAAAACGGGCTGTGATGCACCACCAGACTGGAAACCGGGTGATCCAATCCCGGAACCGGACGAGTCGCAACCGTGAGGTAAGAGCCTAACCAGAATCGTTCGGCCGAAGAGAGGCAGGCATGCGGTGTTCGAGTTCCGCGTAACGAAGTACGATCCAGCCTTTCGCGATCGTCACCGGGCATACACGCGAGACGAGTGGACCTCGGTCAGTGACATCGGCCAGTCGTTTGCTGGCGTGTTACTCACCGAACCGGAGTACCAGCGGATAGAGGACGCCTACGCTACTGCTGCCATCGCTTTCATGCGAGAGGCTGGTGTTCATTCGCTGACGATCACAGGGCTTGAGAATAACTGGCACGTCCCATTGCCGTTCAATGAAGGATCATCTCTGGGTTTGAACGATGCGGGGACAGTCGTCCGGCGAGTGCTACGAGAGGAGTTCTGGTGCAGACTGGAAGCCATCGCCGGGTTTGTCCATCTGGGCCGGGACTACTATATGTATGTCGGGGTATCACAGCAGTGTCCAGCCGCGGAACTGTTCGCCCGGCATCTCGGGCTGTTTGTAGAGGAGTTCTGTTCCCCATACAACGAGCAAAGACGGGCATAGCAGCAACTGATCTGTGGGTCAAAATCTGCGTTTACGAATTCAACCCTGAGTGACACTTCCTTGACAATTGAAATCCAATACTCTCGCCACTACCTCCTATCCGTTCACCCCACTCGTTTCAACAACTCGTTCAGCACCTCGCTGTCGCTTGGATAATCCGTCGGTAGCAAAACGCGCAGGGGAATCGGCACTTCATCCATCCGGTAGGCAGTGCCCGGACGATGGACACCATACACCGCCGTTCGGAACTTCACCGCAGCAGGTACAGGCGATTCCACGCCAGGCGAATCCAGCACGATCACAGGAATTCGTCGAAGGTGATCCAGAGCAGCAATCGGGAAATCTGTCGCCGTATCCGATCCAACGAGCAGGCATAAATCGACTTCGCCACGGGTCAACATTTCTGGCCCGGTGAATTCCCCGGGGTTGTAGCGCGGATAGCCCCGGCTCATGTTCACACCAAACGGATAGCCCGTCTGCCACGCCAACACTGAATCCGCCCCAGCCACGTCGCCATATCGCCGCATGCGGCGAGCATAGAACCGGGTGTGTTCGTTCAGATCCGTCACGAGTTGTAGAAGTGCCTCAATCGTGCGATGCGCGAGCCGATCGCGCGTGAGACCTGACCCAAAGAACACCACCCCACACCGACAGGATTTCATGCGACGAGCCAGATCGTGGAGTGAAGCGGGTACACCCGGCACTTCAAGACCACGAACGAGCATTCGGAGCATCCAGAGCGTTTCCCATTGTCGATCGGCTTGAATCGGGATGAACTGATCGGCCTTCTTTGCCGTCTCCGTTTCCTCCTTATCGATCACCACCAGAAAACGATCCGCGCGGCCATTGGGAACCCACCTCCCAGGCGGTTCGAGTGAGTAACGCTCAAGGTGGCGGGGATGCGTGGTTGCGGGGTCGCTACCCCAGAAGATGACGAGATCCGCTCGATTCTTCACTTCTCCCAACGTACAGGTCGATTCCCCTACTTGCTGCAATGCCATGATGGAGGGAGCGTGCCCCGTGCTGGCTGTTGTGTCAATGGTCGCTCCGAGACGTTCCGCAAGGGCGACCGCGGCCCGTTGGCCCTCCGTGGTACTCCGGGAAAGTCCGAAGATCAGTGGATATTTTGCCGCGGTAAGAAGTTCGACAGCGCGGCGATATGAAGCATCGGGATCGGCAGATTGGCCAGCAATTTCGGCCGCCGGTGGAAACGAGATGTTCTGGGATAGAAACCACGGCTCAGCCAACTGGCAAGCACCGGTTGTGTGCGTGATCCGCCCACCATCGACTGTGATTTGGAGATCATCGCACACACAGCCACAGACGGTGCATCCGACAGCTGTGGAGGTGTCAGGCATGGTTCGTTTGGTGAGGCAAGATGTTTCCCAGAGGGAACTCTGGGAAACATCTTTTACTTTGCAAACACTCCAGAGCTTTCCTTGTACACCTTGAATCGAGCAGCATCGACCGTGAACACCGGAGCAGTCTGTGGAAGAATAGATGTCCACCCGTAATAGGAAGCTCCACCATCTGCTGAGGCGCCCAGGTTCAGAGAGATCAACGGACCTGCCGCGGTTTTGAGAACGATAATCAGTGAAACTTTTACGTCCCCGAATCCCTGTTCGGCTGTTGGAGCGCCCGGCAAGAAGGCCTTCACGTTGGTGGTGTTCAGCACGGCCAGGAATGCTTCAATCTTCTTCGGATCGACCGTATATTGGCCGGGCGACTTGGTTACGATCCATACTCCCTCCTTGTTCTTCTCGAAGTGCAAATCTGTGACGAACCCGGCCGTCCCCCAGCCCTTGAGTTCGATCGCGGTGATCATCGCGGGATCAAACTGGAAGATCGCCCGATCCCGAAGATCGGCCTCGGCAAACTTGTCAAACACGAACTTCGGAAGCGTGAACACCGCTGCCTTACCAGTCTGTCGAGCATATACGAAGTCGCCGGTGATAGCCCCGAATTCAAAAACCCGCTCCTTGTCGGCCGCATCGGTACCCTTGAGCCCAATTACCACCTTTAATCGTGGCGAGGGTGGCGACATCGGTGGCGGCGTTGCGGGTGAAGCCAGGCCGTATTCGATCAGTTTCGCGGGACTCGGAGCCTCATCCACGAATCGCGTTACGGAGTGTGTGGTGCCCAGAATGCGCAGCATTTCCAAGACAGTATTGGCATCGGCCGTCTTTCCCTTTTGGTCCGCGGGTGCAGCGAACGTCCAACGATCTTGATTGGCGGAAGGATCTTTCTTCTCTTCTTTGTCGAGTTCGTAATTCTTGATCCCACTGACCGCGATCTTGTTCGCAACTTCCGTCGAGAACGTCTTCAGATTCGGATCGAGGAAATCGAGCCGGGTCTTCGTTATGGCCGGGATCAACTCGACCGTTTCACCACCAGCTCCGATCTTGATACGATCGGGTAGGAGAAACTCTCCAATGGTGCCATCGGGCAAGGTTCGGCGAACGTATATTGAGTCTCCCTCCTTTTTCCCGAACAGAAGAGTCGTCGGCTTACCCTTCTCCTTGGGCTCGGCTTTATCGTCGGTGCCTGGCTCGAACCCAGCAGCCCAAACCTTGACCTCAGCCTTGATCTCGGGTGGAGCAAAGTTAGCTGGATTCGCTGCCGGGAAACCCTTGATCGTGCGGCGTTCCGTAAGCAAGTCCAGGAGTTTATCGACCACCAGCCGGCTGGCGAGTTGAGGGTCTCCGGCTGGCGAGTTTCCGAACAGCTTCCACTCCGGTATTGAGCCGGCTCGGCGCAGCTTTGTGGTCTGTCCGGCCACTGTAAGGTCGATCCCATCGATGCGCGATTTCTCAGCCACGAGCAGCGTCCGATCGCGGAGCGGATCGGGATTCTCGATAACCGGAATGAGCCCGCTAAGATCCCCCGAATTCGCTCGAATCACCCCCGGTTCGCCTTCCACTTTCAACCAGACTTTGCCCGATGGCATCCCAGGCATCCCACCAGGACCGGGTGCCGTTGGAGTGGAATCCTTCTTCCCGATCAGCACCGTCGCGGTTTCGTTATCCTTGAGCTTCGCCTCGACTTTCACGATATCGGGGTTACCTGGATTCAAACCGTACTTGACCAGATCCTCCGCACTCGGATTGTCGAGGAAATCGGCGGGCGCGAGAGCCTGGAGACTGGTGATCGCGCCGAGGAGCGGACCGGCACCGGTAAAGGTTCCCGGGGTCGAGGTAGCGTCGCCCATAGGATCGACATTCCCCCATCCCGCGGGCTGGACAAACTTCCACACGCCACCGACCTTCTCCATGCTGAGCGTCTTCCCCTTGGCAGTGAGGGTGAGCCCATCGACATCATCCCTGGCCCCGCGGGCATCGGCACCAAAGATTGACTTCACTCGGAAATCGGAAGCCCACTTGACGAGATCGACTGCCTTGGCTTCCCCACCGGTGGATCGGAACAGTGGATCGATCGAAGCCCGAGGTGTGGCAAGAGGACGATGGGGCCGAGCAGACGTGGTCACGAATGCGACTGCCTTCGCTCCGCTGGTGAGATTGCCAAAATTAATAGTCGATGATCGCTCGGATCCCTGGCGCAGTGTGACTCGCAGTCCCGGCGGTTGCAGTCCGAGAAGAGCCGGGTTCGACTCTGAGTTTGCCGTTGGCTTCGCCTTGAGCAATGCCTTGATTACTTCTTCAATTGCACCCGGATCGGCCTTCGCCTTTAATGTTTGTTTCCCCCCTCCCAGAGAGGAAACCTCCCATTCCTCCTGCCAGCGATCCTTGCCAACGCG
>DASZJS010000721.1:0-4574 GCA_035947935.1 Gemmata sp.
CGAGGTTTGTGAGTTTCGTGAGTGGGGCCAGTTCCTTGAGCCCCACACTTGTCACCTCCGTGGATCCGAGGTAGAGTTCGGTGAGGTTTTTAAGCAGCGAGAGTTCCTTGAGCCCCGTGTCCGTCACCTGCGTGCGGGCGAGCCAGAGGTTTGTGAGTTTCGTGAGTGGGGCCAGTTCTTTCAAACCCTCGCTTGTCACCCGCGTGTTGTAGAGCGAGAGGTTTGTGAGTTTCGTGAGTGGAGCCAGTTCCTTCAGCCCCGCGTCTGTCACCTTCGTGTCGTTGAGGTCGAGTTTTGTGAGGTTTTTGAGAGGCGGCAGTTCCTTGAGCCCAATGTCTGTCACCTGCGTGCGGGAGAGAAAGAGTTCTGTGAGTTTCGTGAGTGGAGCCAGTTCCTTCAGCCCCGCGTCTGTCACCTTCGTGTTGTCGAGGTCGAGTTTTGTGAGGTTTTTGAGAGGCGACAGTTCCTTGAGCCCCGCGTCCGTCACCTCCGTGGATCCGAGGGAGAGTTTGGTAAGGTTCTTGAGTGGCGCCAGTACTTTAAGCCCTGCGTCCGTCACCTCAGTGTAACTGAGGTACACGTAGATGACCGGTCTACCGGGAATCCCCTCGTCGCGGGAGGTTAAACCCCTCAACTCATCCACGAACGCGACGGCCTTGTCGTCGGCGCGGCCAGACAAGTTCGGGCTCAGACCAAACAACACCAGAGTGAGCGTCACGGTCCTGAACATCGTCTCTCCTGGTTGGGCGTGCAAGGGCGAACGTGGAGAGCGTCGGCTGAATCGAGGTCGTCTTCTCTAATCCCGTTCGGGCTTCGGGAGCTTCTTCAATCGATTGTCGGTATCCACGAAAACGACCAGCGGCTTGTAGCGGCGAGCGTCCTTGTCCTTCATGGAGGCATAAGTCGCGACGATGACCAGATCACCGGGCTTGATCAAGTGTGCCCCTGCACCATTCACGCACACAATCCCGCTGCCCCGCTTCCCAACCAGGGCATAAGTGACGAGCCGGTTGCCATTGGTAACGTCCCAGACGTGAACCTGCTCGTTCGGTAGGATGTCTGCTGCTTCGAGCAGTTCCTCATCGATGGTCAGACTTCCCTCGTAATCCAGATTTGCCTCGGTGACTGTCACCCGGTGGATTTTCGACTTCATCATCACTCGCCGCATCCGCTTCCTCCCGAAAGAGCCCCCATATTTCACCACTGACATTCTACGTATCCAAAGTAAGATGTCGGCGTTGTGGATAGTTGATTGGGAATTGTTCCGCGTGGAACTCGACTAGTGAAAATAAGTTCCAACGCAAAGTTCTTTCCGATCAACAATCAACAACCAACAATTCACAACTAACCCAATACGGAGTTCACCCATGCGAACGGCATTGAAACTTGGAGCGCTGGTGCTTTGCGTTGCGGTGGCCCAGGCGAAAGAGACAACCGCGAAACCCACTGAAGAGAAAGTTCCCGAGGGGTTCACCAGCATCTTTAACGGAAAGGATCTGACCGGGTGGAAGGCCACCGGAAAGATGGAGCAATGGGCAGCCGAACCCGGTCTGATCGTATGCAAGGGCGGTGGCGGCGGCTGGCTTCTTACCGAAAAGGAATACGGCAATTTCGAGTTTCGCTGCGAATATAAGTGGTCCGCAGAAGGCGGGAACAGCGGCGTAGCCCTGCGGACTCCCGATAAGGGAGACCCGGCATACGTGGGAATGGAGATTCAGTTGATCGATGACGAAAACTGGGAGAAGGTCCACAAGTTCAAACTCGGGGATGCTCAACACACGGGGTCGATCTACGGCGTTCAGGCACCAAAGCTCCAGGCCAACAAGCCGATTGGCGAGTGGAATTTCGTTCGGATTGTGGCCGATGGTCGGAAGGTCACGATCACACTGAACGAGAAAGAATTGGTGAACGCAAACCTGGATGACTACAAGTCCAATTATAAAGATCACCCTGGCCTGACTCGCGAAAAGGGGCACGTCGGGTTCCAGAGCTACAACATCCGGGTCGATTTCCGGAACGTGTACATCAAGGAGCTCGCCAAATAGCGGAGAGTGGAGAGTGAAAAACCCCGACTGTCTTAACTCTCCACTATCTGTCACCGCTCTCGCTTCCGCTCCTCAACGGGAGCGGCCTTGAAGAAGTTCACCTGCTTGGCGGTGTCAGTCGAACCATCTCGTATTCGAAGAGTGACACTATAGCCGACAGTCGGTTTGGCCTCGTCCGGGCCTACGCCGTTGAAAGCGACCTTGGCTGTGGTCGGTATCTTGACCTTCGTTCGCTTCGGCTCCTCACCCCGGGCTCCAGACTGCTCAATCGAGATCGTCATTCCCTCCTTACCGACTGCGGACACTTCCACCACCTTCCCCTTGATCACAGTCCCTGGCTCAGGGGGGAGGGTTCCCGTGAACCCTAACTTCATGGCCGTGTCCTTCGATCCTTCCACAAGCCAGACCCAAACGCCATACCCCACTGTGGGCTTCGTTCCATCGAGAAGGACGTTGTTGTAAATGAGGGACGTCTTGTCGCTGACCTTGATTTCCTGCCGGTTCTTCGGTTCCGCATTTCGACCGCCGGGCGATTCCACAGTGAGCGTCTTGCCGTCCGCACTCACCGCAACCACCGTTCCGGTGATTGCGGGCTGCTTGTTAAGATCTGGGGGAAATCTTGTATCCCGTGCCTTGTCTGGAGGACGTCCCGCATCCCCTGCCTTGCCAAACAACTGAACATGGTCGGCGGTCTTGCCATCATCGGCCAGATATACCTGGGCGTGGTAGCCCTCAGTGATTTTGGCCTCACCCGTGGCGACACCGTGAAAGACCAACAGGGTTTCTTTATTGAAGGGAATCGTTTCCTTCTTCAGTTCACCTCCCCGTTCTATGGGGCCGTGCGTCAGAGTGATTGAATCCTTGGTTGGCCCGACAACTTCACCAACCACATCGGGCTTTTGCCGACCAATATCACCCTTGGTGAACCTCACTGCCGCGGCCACATCCTTCGATCCTTTCTCCAGCCGGACTCCGGCGTGGTAGCCTTCTGTCAGTTTGGCTCCATTCTCGGGAACATTGTTGTATGTGATCGCGGTTTTCTCAGTGATCTTGATGGTGGTCTTGGTGAAGACCTGGTTTCGCCCGTTCACGAACATCTGCGTGGGCACATCGATCGTGAACGATTTTCCATCCCCGGCGATGGCGACGACTTTCCCACCGGTGGTTGGCTCCTCATCGCGCCTGCCTCGTTCCGGCTGATTGGCGGGCAAAGGGTCGGGGTCTTCATCCAAGATGAAATTGGCATTGGCCGGTTCGGTTGCGGATGGTTCGGTGACGGGCGCGGGAGTGGCCGTGGGTGCGACCACCGCTACATCAGTCGTTGTCGGGGAAGGCACACTCTGACCATCTCCGCGAGCAGCCCAGGTGATGCCAGTTCCCATCAGAACCAGCGACAGCAGCGCCATCGCGGCGATTTTCACTTTTGTCAGGATCATGGTTCGCAACACTCCATCGGTGAGCGCGGCAACTGCTGTGGAAACGAATTCGGTCGCTGCTTTCCCCGCCGCGAACGGGATTGCAGCATTGACGGTCGAGCGAGTCAGCACGGTCGGAACCGCTGCCGACACCGCATTCCGGGACAAAGTCAGGGTCAGGCTCGCCGCAGACAGGACGACTCCCCGACGGGTGAGCCGGGAGCGGAGCCATTCCCGCCCGCGAGCCAGTCGTGAAAGAATGGTTCCCTTGGGACAACCGAGTTGAACGGCCGCTTCCTCATTGGTTCGACCTTCGAGATAGCACAGCACAAAAGCAGCACGATACTTCTCGGGAAGGCGAGCGATTTCTTCATCGAGAACGGGTCGCACATCGCGCCAGTCAGCATCTTCCGTGGGCTCTGGGGCAGGCAGTTCGGTTGCCGGTTCCCCGGTTGTAAGGCGTTTGGTCGCCTCGGCGCGGAGGCGAAGGGCGATGCGATACGCCACCTTGTACAGCCAGCAGCCAACTGCCTCGCGCTGACCAATCGAACCCGCTTTTCGCGCGAACACAAGGAAGGTGGCCTGGAAAGCATCTTCAGCTTCGTGGCGATCCCTCAGCACGCGGCGACAAAGCCCCATAACCATCGCCCCGTGCCGCCAGACGAGAACCTCAAAGGAAGTCGGATCGGCGGTGGCAACGAATCTCTCCAGCAACTCGGCATCGGTCAGCGCTGATCCTCCTTCAGCGCCGATCAGTCGGCGGATGGGATCGAGGAGTGTGTGTGCCTGATCGCGAGCCATGTTATGGCCTTCCGGGTGACTGCTTCCGTAAGGATAGAGCCCACGCAGGCAGGGGGGCTTCCATTATTTTCAACAGTCCGGCAAATCGCCAAAGGGGATGCTTTGTGGATGAGAAGGTCTGTAGCGGAAGTCTGCGAGTTCCGCTATAAGTCGGTATGTCGAACGCAGCGCTCGAAGCCCCGATTGCTGTGTTCCAGAATGTAGCCAAAAGCTCGCAAAAAAGCTCAAAATCCCGCTCGTGTGTTGACATAACCTCAATTCCAATTATACCTTGTCCCGAGTTTTAATGATTTAGCTTCGTTTGGCAGAATCG
>DASZJS010000722.1:0-3066 GCA_035947935.1 Gemmata sp.
ACCTGCCGGGCGATAATGGGATCGGCAATCTTGCCCCCATCGCGAGCAGCCTTGATTCCCTTGAGTGTCTCGAACCGCTTGGGGTCGGAGAGTGCCGCATCAATCCTGTTCTGTGCTTCCTCCTTTTTCTTGAAATCTTCATCCTTCCCGGTAACATTGGCATCCCACCATGCGATCCCCGCAATCACATCCAACGGCTTCATCTTCTTTTCGTGAGCAGCGATGAACTCCTTCGCGGCGGCTGGCGCGTCAGCAGGCTGGTCAGCAGCCTCGACACGCGGCGTAAGTAAACCAGCCACAGTAGCACCTCCAGAAAGCAAGAACGTGCGACGATCGGGAATCATGGAAGATCCTCGTTATGAGTTCTTGGTCCATTGTCCTTGGTTCTTTGTTGCGTGCCAACCAACGACAATGGACCAATGACTATGGACTAGGTCGAATAGACCCATTTTCCAATCACAAGAGCAGGGGGCAACAACAAAACGATCAGTAGGCCGGGCCAACCTGCGAAGCCAGTTGCCAGGACTGCATCGAGACCAACAAGTCCGAGGACGCAACGCTTTACAGCTGTCTGAACATCTCGGGGTCCACAATAGGCGATAGCCCGGGCGACAGGTCGCCCAACGAAAAAGGCAAACAGTACAAGGAGGTAAGGGAATAGAACGGTTCCGGATTCGATTGGGATTTGCAACTGGGCTTTGAGTATCAGCGCCAACACGAGCGCAAGGGCGATAACACTAGCAGCAGCTATCAGTTGCCGCCGGTTGCTCTGACCTTCCTCAGTTCGAGCGAACCACGTCACACCCACAATGTAGACACCGATCACCCCAGCAAGGTGAATCCGAAGACCAGGATCAAACGTATCATCGGGAATTATCGAGAGCCCGAACAGGACATTCAGGAACCGACAGCTTCCCATACCTACTGGCCCAATTGGAGTACGCTTCAATCCACCATCGTAGATCAAGACGGCGATCGTAATGCCAACCGCATAGACAAGTGGCTCGTGATTCCAGTCGGACGCTTTTCCGATCGTCGGTAGTCCCGCGAGCGCAGCAAACGTCAGCCCTAGCAGGAACAATAACACACCGAGAGCAATTGCCGTCCTGACCCGGATCCGACCTGAAGGCAGTGGGCGGTTAGGTCGGGTCGCCGCATCTTCTGCCCGGTCGAATACATCATTCCACACCATCCCCGCGAGATAGAGGCACCCGGACGCCAGCGCTATAAGCCCCGCCGCAACCCAGAAGGCGGTTGATGTTGATGGGAGTATCGTCGCCGCAACAGTGGAAGCCAGTGCAATGTCAGCAAACGCCGTGAAGACGTTCGGAAGACGGAGCAGTTGAGCAAACGCAAGCAAACGGGGGTGTGGCATACCTTCTAGGGTAGCAATAAGCGCCTCCTGCGTCGCCAATCAGAAAATATCCCCCATCTTGGGTATATTCACCAAAACCACGAGGGTGAAACTGGGGTTTAATGAGGATGGGATGTTGGTAATCTGGATTATCCCGCCGTTCGTTCGATTTAAGATCTGAACTGAATCGACCGCAAGATACACAACGAGCAAAGGATGGACCTCATATTTCATCGCACACATGAACAATTCCACGCATTCGGAAGAGTTATAACGATGTTCAGATAAGCGTCATCGTCGGATCGAGCCGCTTGGAAACCTTTTGGACTCTGCCGAACAGACCCAAAATCCCGTCTGGATTTCACGCACGGATCGCTGCTTTGCTATCGTTCTCGTCGCACCGGGGCGATGAGAGTTGATGACCTGATTGATACTCATTGCATGATTTGAATCTCAAGGCAGTTGTGGTAAATCCGCTGAGGATTTTCATGTCCTCTACCTTCGATCGGTCTTAAATAACCAATCGTTGAAGCCGTTAGAGATACTCCACGAGGAGCTAACCCAACCAACCGGCTTGGGTGGCGCTGCTTGCCGACTGGTCGATTGTCCTGATAAGCAGTGCAGCGCAAACCGGTTGATTGGATTGGCAAGGCGGCATCGAAAAACTCAATCGATGACCCTGGCTTGTTGATGAAATTGCCCATAACGACTGCGACAAAGGTTTACGAGTTTGCCGATCCAACCCTATTGTTGAGACCCTCGTTCTCATTCCATCTGAGGCGTGACATGGGCTTTTTTAACGAGCTTTCGTTATTTGATCGACTGGTTCGCCTTGGGCGAGATTTCTTCAGGCCAACCCCCAAGTGCCGGGTGTTTATCCGGCCGACCTGTGTCCGGCTTCGCGTCGCATCGCTGGAAGATCGTTGCCTGCCGTCCTCGGGCAGTCAGGCATTCCTATCGCAAGTTTATTTGGACTTGCTCAATCGCTCTGTGGATTCGAGCGGCATGGCCTTCTGGAGTGGGGAACTTGAGCAGGAGACAGCAGCTCATGTGGTTCTCGGCATCGAGACGAGTTTGACAAACGAATACCAGTCGGACGAAGTGAATCATATGTATGAAACACTTCTGAACCGGCCGGTCGATGCGGGTAGCCTCGGATTCTGGGTGGGAGTTCTGGCAAAGAGCGGGGTCGAAAAAACCGAAGCAGATATCGCAGGGAGTGCCGAGTTTTTCAACGATGCGGGTGGTACCGATACGGGTTTCATATCTTTGCTTTATCACGATCTGCTCAAACGCAACATCGACCCAACCGGTGCCGCCACTTATGGCCATGAACTTGCTGGGGGAATGAGTAGGTCCGAAGTGGCCTTTCAAGTCCTCACCAGCACCGAATATCGCATAGACCTGGTTGAATCGTACTACTCACAATTCCTGGATCGCCCTGCCGATCCTGCCGGCTTGAGGGCTTGGGTCGGCCAACTCGGCTCCGGAATGTCGGACCAGGAAGTCATTGCGGACATAATCGGTTCGACAGAGTTTTCCACTGGAGCGCCGAGTGCGCCCACTGTGACCATTCCTGCGGCGGCCGAAACGGTCAACAGCACTACTTTCGCGATCCAAGGTACCGCCGAAAGCGGCAGCCTCGTCCAGATCTTCAGTAGTAACGGCAACGTGGTTGGCTCGGAGCAGTTGACCGCTGGCACGACAAATTA
>DASZJS010000723.1:0-5601 GCA_035947935.1 Gemmata sp.
AAGGTCTAGCTCACTTCGGCTCGATCACGCCGCCGTCCCAGGTGATCTTGCACTTCGGCAGCGCTTTCGCCAGTTCCTCGACGCCCTTTGCCGTCACCTTCGTGTTGGCGAGGTTCAGGTAAGTTAACCCGGCCAGCCCGGCGATGTGAGCCAGCCCCGCGTCGGTCACCGGTGTGCCATCCAGTGTGAGGTGCGTCAGGCCTTTGCAGCCCTTGAGATGAGCCATCCCTGCGTCGGTCACCTGCGTGCGACTCAGCTGGAAGTACTTCAGGTTCTTGCAGTCCTTGAAAAGAGCCAGCCCCGCGTCCGTCACCTTCGTGCCGTCCAGGGAGAGCATATACAGTTTCTTGCACTCCTTGAAGTTGTCGAGTCCCGCGTCACCCACGGTCGTGCCCCAGAGGGTGAGATTCTCCAGATCCTTGCAACCCTTGAAGCAGCCCAGGCTCTCATCGGTCAGCTTAGTGTTGTTACCCAGTAGAAGGTTCGTCAGGCCCGTCAGGTCCATCCCCGCAAGCGACGTCAGGTCCGCCAGTTGTCCGTGGCCCCGGAACTCTGCATCGTGGAAGCCGCTGAGGTCGAGAATGCGCGGGGTTTTGAAGACCCGAAGGGGGGAGATGTCCGTCACCGTGTCGGTCCGGACCCGAATCACCCGGACGGCATCCCCCTCGACGATCAGGTCCGCCCGTCCGTCGTAGCCGGGGTTGCGCCGTTTCAGCTCCTTCCGCACCTCCTCGACCTGCTCGGCGGCGGGCAGGGCGGTGATTCGCTGGACGTTGGCATCGGTGAACGGGGCGACGCCGAACTCTCCCTTGTCGTAGCGATCCCAGAACTCAGCCGCCGGCCAGGATTGGTCCCATTCGATGCCGATGGTTTTGAGACTCTTCATGTCGCGGAGGATGTCCAGACCTTGCCTGATATTCTTCGGGGTCAGGCGGATTTCTTCCAGAGGCATGCCTTGCAGAGGAGTCAGATCGGTGATGCTTGTGTGCTCAATCCACAACTGCGACAGCGGCATGCCCTTGAAGTTGGCCAGGCCCGCTTCGCTCACCTTCGTTTTGCCCAGAAGGAGCTGCGTCAGGGCCTTGCAGTCCTTGAAGTTGGCCAGTCCCGCGTCGGTCACCTTCGTGTTGTTCAGATCGAGGATTGTCAGGTCTTGGCAGTTCTTGAAGTTGGCCAGTCCCGCGTCGGTCACCTTCGTGTAGTTTAGATTGAGATACCCCAGCTCTTTGCAATCCTTGAAGTAGACCATCCCCGCGTCAGTCACCTTCGTTTGGATCAGGTTGAGATGCGTCAGGCCCGCCAGGTTCATTCCCTCCAGCGGCGTCAGGTTCGCCAGTAGCCCGTTGGGCCCGGTGGTATTTGTGCCCGTGCCGAGGCACGAGAGCAGCCGCAGGGCACTCCAAACTCGAATCGGGGCGATGTCCGTTACCTTGTCGGCCACGATCCTGAATTCCGTGACCACGCCGGCCTCGATCTTGTGCTCCATCTTGCCGTCGAAGCCCGGGTTGCGTCGCATCAACTCCTTGCACACTTCCTCGACCTGTTCGGCGGCGGGCAAGACCGAGATCCGCTTGACGTCGGCATCGGTGAATGGGGCGATGGCAAGCGGCGATGCCTTCGCTTCCGGCGAAGGAGCGCCGGACGGAACCCGGGCCAGTCGCAAACCGAGATGGCTAGTCCGATCTGACGGCGGACCCGCGTTGTAATCCCTCGCCCGACAGCCCTCGGAATTACCCCAACTGCCGCCCCGCCGCACTCGAAGGGAGGCCCCAGGCACAATATATGTGTCGTCGCACCATTCCCACACGTTACCGTGCATGTCGAATAAACCTAATGGGTTCGCCTCGTATGAGCCCACCTTGCACGTCCGCTTCAGCCCATTGCTTTGTTCAAAATTCGCCTGATCCGGCAACAATGTGTTCGTCGGTTTCGTAAAGTAAAAGCTAAAGGCACCATCCAGTTTGTCAGACATCGGGCCACCACGACACGCGTACTCCCATTCCACCTCCTTCGGCAACCGATAGACCCAACCCGTCTCCTTCTCCAGCTCGTTCAGCTTTGCCACAAATGTCTGGCATTGATCCCACGACACGTTCTCCACTGGGAATCGCTTCAGGTCCGCATCATTGATATCCTTCACGGCGTCCATGCCGCCGCCCTTACGCGAGAAATGGCTGGGGTTCTCTCCCATCATCTGAGTCCACTCCTCCTGCGTGACCACGTACTTGCCCAGATAGAAGTCGTCCCGGATCTCCACCTCCTTGTCGCCCGGTATGCCGTTGAACCCGCCCAGCCACGACCTGCCCTTCGGCACGATCACGAACTCCATGCCGATGCTGTTCTTGAAGGTGGCGGGCAGAGGCTCCGTGTTGGTTACCCGGACTGGTTTCTGTTGCTCATTCGGATATCGTGTGTGATCTGGTTGCAGCTGTAGCAACTTAAGGGTGAGGACGACCCCGCCAGCGAGAATTGGGATGATCGCGGCAGCCAATGCCCACCATCTGGAACGCCGTTCGGTTGACTTCCTCAGGGGTATGCGGGAGAAGTCCTTGAGCTTCGCGTTCGCCTTGAGCTGGGCTTCGCAGTCGGCGAGGACTTCGGCGACTTCGCGGGCGGATTGATAGCGGTCATCCGGGTTCTTGGCGTGTAGCTTGGCGATGATGTCGCACAGCCACTGCGGAGTTTCAGGAGTGATCTCGCGGATGTTGCGTGGGGTGTCTTCGGCGACGCGCTTCAGAACCGCGACCGTGCCGTTCGCCCGGAACGGCGCTCGGCCGGCCGCCATCTGGTAGAGGACGCTGCCGAGGCTGAACAGATCGGCCCGCTGGTCGAGCGTTTCCCCCTTGGCCTGCTCCGGGGCCATGTACATGGGCGTACCGGCGATGATGCCGCTCTGAGAGATGCTGGCATCGTCGGCAGCGCGGGCCAGCCCGAAGTCGGTGATCTTCACCCGCTGCGCCCCGCTTTCGAGCAGGATGTTCCCCGGCTTGATGTCGCGGTGGATCAGGTCGGTGGCGTGGGCGGCGGCCAGTCCCTCGGCGATCTGCCGGCCGATCCGCACCACTTCGGTGGCTTCGACCGGGCCAACGCGGTTGAGCCGCTGCTGCAGCGTCTCTCCGGGGATGAACTCCATCACCAGGTACGGAAGCGGGGTCTCCCCGACCTCATGTACCTGCACGACGTTCTCGTGCCGGACCGCCCCAGAGGTCCGGGCCTCGCGAAGGAACCGCTTCCGCGCTGGCGAGGTGGCAGCCATCTGCGGGGACAGCACCTTCACCGCGACGATCCGGTGCAGAACATCGTCGAAGGCCCGGAACACGATCCCGAACGCGCCCTGGCCGAGAACCTGAAGAATCTCGTAGTGCCCAATCCGCCCGAGCGAGTCGGGCCGGGTGGCCGGGGCCAGGAACCCCAGCGGCACTTCGTCCTTTTCGGCATCACCGGGTGTGCCGCCACCGGTGTGGGTGGCAGCGTGGTCCGCGTCCGGAGCGAAGGCCCGGGTGGCGGCGTGGTGCGGGTCGGGCACTACGGCCGCGGGCGTGCCGAGGAAACTGCCGTCGGGGACGTGGGAACGAAGCAAGACCTCGACCCGAACCCGGAGTTCGGCATCGCTTCCGCAGGATCGGTCCAGGAACGCCGCTCGGGCGGCTTCGTCCGGTTGTTCGGCCGCTTCGAGGAAGATCTCTTTCACGCGTTTCGGGTCGATGGCCATGGGCACTCCAGGTTCGAGTTCACCCATCAATGCGAGAGACGACTTCGTTTGTCTCACGGAATCCGGAAAAAAGCTTGTCAGCCCGGCTCGGCACCGCAAACGGCATTGCGAAGCCAGGCACGGGCATAGGTCCAGTGGCGATAGGCGGTGGCACGAGACAGGCCGAGGGTAGCGGCCGCGTCCTCGATCGACAGCCCTGCGAAGTGCCGCAGTTCGACCACCCGGGCAGCGACCGGGTCCTCAGCA
This sequence comes from Gemmata sp., assembly GCA_035947935.1. Lineage (GTDB taxonomy): Bacteria > Planctomycetota > Planctomycetia > Gemmatales > Gemmataceae > Gemmata. Next base: position 3,959 of record DASZJS010000723.1, read on the forward strand.
GCGAGTCGAGTGAGGGCCGCATCCAGGGCGAGCAGTTGTTCGTCCCCAACCTCTGGCTCGGTAGGGATATCGGGCAGATCAACCCGACGATGGCGACCGCCGTGCTTATGAGTTCGCTTGCGTCGGGCGGAGTCCACCAGAATTCGCCGCATGGCTTCCGCGGCGGCCGCAAAGAAGTGCCCGCGATTCTCCCAGCCCGGCGTGTCGATCGGTCCGACTAGCCGGAGGTACGCCTCGTGGACCAAGGCCGTGGGTTGAAGGGTCTGATCGGGCGATTCGGCTGCCATTCGCAGCGCGGCGAGTTTGCGTAACTCGTCGTATACGAGCGGTAGCAATTCGGCGGCGGCTTGGCGGTCACCGGCAGCAGCGGCACCAAGCAGGAGTGTGACGTCGGGCATAACGATCGAGTGTAACCCCCAGTTTACGGCAGGCAACTCGAAAGCGCCGCGAGGCAATTATCAGCGCTACCGGACGGATACCAACTACCAAATCACACATCGCACAACTTGACGGCCTGCTTGAGCCCAGCAAATGGATCGCGGGTGGGGATGAATTCCTGGCCGAGATAGCCGGTATATCCCACATCCAACAGCTTCTTGATAATAGGCGGGTAATTGATCTCTTGTGTGTCATCGAGTTCGCCACGACCGGGAACACCGGCTGTGTGAACGTGGCCGATCAATTCCTTGTTCGTCTCGATCCGCCGGATGACGTCGCCGTGCATGATTTGCACATGATAAATATCGAACAACAACTTCACCCGCGGCGATCCGACCTTCTTCAGGATCGCCGCAATGAAATCGAGATCGTCTCCTTGGTAGCCGGGGTGACCCTTCATCGGGTCCGAGTCGTCGCGGGTATTGAGATGCTCGACGCAGACGGTAACGCCCATTTTCTCGGCGTGCTTGGCTATCCGCTTGAAACCCTTGACGCAGTTGGCGAACGCTTCATCCTGGGAAATGGCCGGCGATTTCGGATCGTCGGGGTTCGTCCACTTGTACCCCACGAAAGAGATGACGCTGGGGCATTTGGCTTCCGCACAATCATCGATCATCTTGCCGGTTCGTTCGATGAGTTCATCGTGGAATTTTGCGTTATTAAAGCCACGCATAAACGGTGCCCCGGGCATTCCGTTCGGAGCAATCGCGCACATCAGACCATGTTTCTTGAGCGTTGCCCAGTGTTCCGGTCCAACGATTTCGATAGATGGGCACCCGAGGCTTTTGGCCACCTCACAGGCCTTATCGATGCCCCACTTTTCGCCCCGGGCGTTGAAGCACCAGTAGACAATGGATTGCTTGATCCGGCCTTTATGGGCTGATGGCGGTTCATCAGCGAGGACAGGCGAAGTGTCGGGTGTGAGTCCGGCAGTTACTGCGGCGGCCGCGACAGACTTGATGGCAGTGCGACGAGTAGGCATGACAATCTCCGGGAGGGGTGATGCCCGCGAGTATACCCCGAATCGTGAAAGGGGACATCGGATTCATTCCGAGTGGCGTGGGATATCGCACGAAAGTCCCCAGACCGGCAAGAAGGTGCCGACCAGTCTCAAACGCTAGTTGAATTCCGAATGGCCTCATCCTGGCAAAGAATCTGGCATCAAGGTCGATATTTGTCCTGAATGGTAGGGAGGCCTGTCGAGC
>DASZJS010000724.1:0-2590 GCA_035947935.1 Gemmata sp.
CAGGGATCTCCGCACTTTCATCAAGTGCTAGACCGTTATGCATCCCGTCTCAAGAAAGCGAATGCCGAATTGAACGTGGTACCGACGCAAGATGTCGAAGGCCACGTTGCGATGTTTTTGGGGGTAAAAGGAATACTTGAAGTTGAGTTGGAAGCCTCCGGCGCGAAGTGGGGGAAAGGTCCACAGAAACAACCGATTCACAGCGGCGCGAAGGCGATTCTGGACAGTCCAGCGTGGCGGTTGGTCGATGCCTTGCGGAGTATGTACGACCCACAAACAAACCGCATTCTGATTGATGGATTCTACGACGCGATCCGCACACCCAACGACGAGGAAGAAGCGATGTTGGAACAGCTCATTCGCCAATCTGGGAGCCAACTTCTGGAAGAACAGAAGAAGAATGCACGGTCGTGGATCAACGGCTGGAGCGATGCCGAGGCCATGCGCCATTTTTTGTTCGACACCACCATGAATATCAACGGCATGTGGTCGGGCTACACGGGTCCAGGCGCGGCCACGATAGTTCCGGAAAAGGCTACCGCTAAAATCGACTTCCGCCTAGTGCCCAATCAGGATGTCGCGACACAGCAAAAACTAGTTGAAGAGCACCTGCGGAAACAGGGTTTCGGGGATTTCGAGTATCGCTCGATGGGCGGCGGCGACGAGTGGTCCCAAACGAGCGTCCGCGAACCGCTCGTCCAGTCGCTTCTAACGGTCTATCGTGCGAACCACGTGGAACCTGCAGTGTGGCCACGCTCACCCGCTTCGACACCGGAAGCGCAGTACACGAGAAAATTTGGTCTCCCCGCCGTGCGTGGGGGGATGGGACATGGCGGCAACGAACATGTGAATGATGAGTACATCGTGATCGAGGGAACGGGCAAGGTGGCGGGTATCGTTCAAGCAGAGCAATCGATCGTCGATCTTCTCTTTACATACGCTCAAACATAGAGGAGCCCAGCAATCCGGCATTTAGGCGGACCGGTCTAAACAACCACAACGCTCACCGAGAACGCTACCTGGATACGGCAGTCTTCTCAGATTATCAATCGAGACCGGCTGCCGGTTGACGAGTGATCTGAGATTTGTTTCTGCGGGCTGTTTGGGGATTCCGATCGAGGGGCCGACCCAGCCAGGTCGATGGCGGGGATGGTTGGCGTAAGAGTGTGCCGTGAAAGGCGCTGGACTTCAGCGGGTGTAAGTCCCGCCCCGGGTTCTGAGGTGAAGTCAAGATCGCACGCCAGCGCAATCCGCACAAGCGCCTGACGGTTCCAGAGGACGTTGCGCGCGGCATCACCGCGCTGTGCCGTCCCGCCACCTACGGCATGACCGGCAACACCCTCCATGTCGATGGCGGCGAGAACGTCGTAGGATGAGCTCATGACGGAAAACGGACTGCCCTGCCTGGACCTGCTGGAGGCCACTCCTGGAATACTCCGCGCCCTGATGACGGAGCTGACCGAAGCGGACGCCCGGTGGAAGCCGGCGCCCGAACGCTTCTCCGTCGCCGAGGTGCTGGCCCACCTGTCGCACTCCGAAGGCCACTGCTACCGCATGCGCCTCGACCGTTTCATGGCGGAGACCCGTCCCGAGTTCGAGCCCGACGACGCGCAGATGTATCTCGACCTCTATCGCGATGCCGACCCCGAGGATGCCTTCGATCACTTCGAGGAGCAGCGCGAGAACAACATCGAGTTCCTCCGCAACCTCCCCGCCGGTGCGGGCGATCGCCTCGCCCTGCATAAGGAGTATGGCGAGATCACCATGTCGCAGATGTTGAATGAATGGGCGCTCCACGACCTCGGCCACATCCGCCAGATCGCCGAACTGGCCCGCGCCCGCAAGTACCAGGCCCGCGCCGGCCCGATGGCCGCCTCCTACAACCTGAAACCCTGATGGACCAATGAAACCGATCCTCTTTACTTTCGCCTTCGCGGCCGCCCTGGCCGTCCAGAATTTCATCCAGATGTCCGACCAACGGCTACACCCAGTCGATTTCCGAACAGAAGCGTACTGCGAATACGCGGCTGGTGGAGATGGTGTTGTTGAACAAGGCCCGGCCGACAAGCGCATTGCAGGGACTCGAGAGCCAGCGAATTCTGGATGGGAGCCAAAGGGAGCCAGTTGCGGTCCAGTTGGAGTTCGCGCAATGTTGGGCAAGTGACTGATGCGTGAGAACTTAAATTTGGTTGCGGGGGGTGGATTTGAACCACCGACCTTTGGGTTATGAGCCCACAGGGAATAGGAATTACAACAACTTACAAGACGCGGGTGGCCCTCGAAAAACCTTGTAAGATGCGTTAAGGAATCGTTATTGGACAGCTATAGGACAGCGAACGAGTGTCGTGCTTGCATTGCGTCGGAACAGGTTTGGCAGAGATCGGATCCGACTGCTCTGCCCATCCCTTCGAACGCGGTTTCTAACCAGCGGTTGGAGAATCCCTCTTGGAGCATAACTACCGACTTGCCGTCATCCGGTCCACTGTCGCTAGCGAAACTTCCCACAAGCCGACTTCCGGCTCGGCACAACTTCCGGATTGCCCGGAATCCGCCCTGCGGTCGCCTTTCCCGAGCAAGGGCCGGAACTTTC
>DASZJS010000725.1:0-4915 GCA_035947935.1 Gemmata sp.
GCCATCGTTCGCATCACTGTGGCAGAACTGGCGGGGGACCCGCCGGCGGATAGACCGGTGGCGGAAGTGGTGGCCGGGGGCACGATGATGGCGGCGCGTAACTATTCGAGTTCGAGCTACAGCACCGATTGCACCCGCACCCCGAAACGGGGAGCAGTGCGATCAGCGCCAACAGAGGTAGAAATAGACGTCGGGTACGCATGATGTTGCTCCGTCTCGCTGTTGCCATCCTGGAGCGTTAAGTGGTTCACAGTTCCAAATCGAAACCACCGAATATGAAAGCCCGCTGGGAAGCACCGCAATTGCATTTCACTTTGAATTCTTATCCGTGGAAACTGGTCGCATATTTGACACGGTCGATACGGTGTGTCCCCTGGACATACAACTGTAGGGTCGTCTTGTGTTCCGTGGGTGCGGAACTTGAATGAAACTCTGGCGAATCTCGCGCCAGATGGTCGGTTGTAACGATCCCAACGAAGTAACGGATTTGCGAACGGAGAGAAGGATTGCGGATTATGCGGATTACGCATCCATGAACCCACTTCCACCACAGTTCTTCGATGTCCGCGGCCGGGGATTCCCTACGCGTGCCGAAGTCGATGCCGTCCTGCGACTGCTCGATACACGCACTGCCACACTCTCCAGCGAATCCATCTCCCTTGCACTGGCTGCCGAGCGTGTGTTGTCGAGCGCGATCCATTCCCCGGTGAATGTGCCCGGATTCATCCGTGCCGCAATGGATGGATTTGCCGTTCGCGCTACGGATACGTTCGGGGCTACTGCGGAAAACCCACGCGTTCTCGCTGTGGTGGGAGAAGCCCGGCCCGCGCGGCCATATGGCGACACCCTCGCACCCGGACAAGCCGTGCGAATCATGACAGGTGCCCCAGTTCCAACTGGGGCTGATGCCATCCTTGTGGTTGAAGCAGCCCGGATGGAAGCGGATGGTCGAGTGCTGGCCCAGGACCAGGTGGCTGCGGGGCGGCACATTGCCCGGGTGGGTGAGGATGTGGAGCAAGGACGAGAGGTGTTGCCAGCGGGTCGTTGTCTTCGCCCCCAGGATCTTGGTCTGCTGGCTTCAATCGGAGTGGGAACTGTTCCGGTGGTTCGTAAACCGCAAGTTGCCATATTAGTGACCGGCAACGAACTCCTGCCACCCGGCTCGGTGCCCGAAGGGTACAGGATTGTCGATAGTAACTCTCCCATGCTTGTTGCGTTGATGGTTCGGGATGGCGGAACATGCCTGCCGGTGCAGTACCTTCCCGATGATGAAGCAATCCTTCGGAACGCGATACGGGGTGCGAGTGAAACGGCCGATGTGATCCTGGTATCCGGGGGTTCTTCGGTTGGAGCCGAGGATCACGCACCGAGAGTGGTTGCTGAACTGGGCGAACTCGCTATTCACGGCATTGCGGTGCGCCCGGCCGGTCCAACAGGAGTAGCGTTTCTGCCACGACTACCATCTAACTCACCTTCAATCCCACTCTTTCTTCTTCCCGGCAATCCCGTGTCGTGTCTGTGTGCCTACGACCTTTTTGCTGGTCGGGTCGTTCGGCGACTGGGAGGACGAAGCTGGGAGTTGCCATATCGCAAGGTGTCGCGCACACTCGCAGCGAAGATTACCTCCGTAGTGGGGCGGGTGGATTACGTGCGAGTGAAGGTGGAAGGCGATCAAGTGATCCCGCTGGCGACGGGTGGTGCATCCAACCTGAGTTCTACGGTGATCGCGGATGGGTTCCTCCTGGTGGAACGCGGTCGCGAGCAACTGGCCCCGGGCGAAACGGTCGAGGTGTGGCTCTACGAAGGGTAACGAGGTTTATCCGCAGATTTCGCAGAGAACGCAGATTATAAAACAAAAGACAAATCAAAAATTCTGTCTTAAAATCTGCGTTCTCTGCGAAATCTGCGGATAAATACTGTCTTCTATCCCGTTATCCGCGAATGCCGTCCTTGAGTGGGTCGGCGGGGTCGATGAGGAGCGTTGCATCAGCGGTGACAAACGCCTCGCCAGTGATGTGCGGGATCACGACACCCACTTCTCCGGTCAATTCCGCGGTTCCTTCAAAGACGCTGCCCGTGATGCTTTCCTGCCGCCACACTTCGTTGGGTTTCAACTGAGCATCCGCGAACAGACACGCCAGCTTGGCGCTCGTCCCCGTTCCGCATGGAGAACGGTCGTAGGCTTTCCCGGGGCAGAGTACGAAGTTGCGGCTGTGGTTCGCGGGATCGAGTGGAGGACCGAACAGCTCAATGTGGTCGATCACTCCACCATTGGCACCCGCGATGCCGTTCGCTTCCAGAGCTTGCCGGATCTTCCAGGTTACTTCCGTCAGGCGCTCGGTGTTCTGCACCACGATTGATTCCCGGTGCGATCCGACCAGGAAGAACCAGTTGCCGCCCCAGGCAATATCGCCGCGGATGGGACCGTAGCCGGGCACATCAACGCTGACTCCCTTGCGATAGCGATAACTGGGTACGTTCCGCACGGTCACCCGATGGGCATCGTGAAGTGTGGCGGTCACGATGCCAACTGGTGTATCGATTCGGTGGTCGCCAGGGCCAATCTTGCCGAGATAAGCCAGCGTGACCGCGAGCCCGATCGTGCCGTGCCCACACATTCCGATCGTGCCGACGTTATTGAAGAAGATGACTCCGGCGGAGCAGTTCGGAGCATGAGGCTCGCAGAGCAGCGCACCAACCAGCACGTCCGACCCACGCGGTTCATTCACGACACACGAACGGAAGTTGTCGAATCGCTCGCGAAACACCTGGGCGCGTTCAACCACTGAACCCACTCCGAGGTCTGGCATGCCTGCAACGACAATCCGTGTAGGCTCGCCGCCTGTGTGGGAATCGATGACGTGAATGCGCTTCATGGTCCGTTCCGAACGAGCAAGAGCAAGGAGGAATCGCAGATGGAACTCAACGCGGTAACGATAGACACGGGAGGTTTATCCCTAACGCGGAATCGTTGCAAGCATTGGGAATGAGAAACTGCGGCTGACAAAGCACGCAAGGAGAAGCTTTGCTTATGAAACGGTCATTGGAAACATCGCTGCTTTTGAGTCGTCGGAACATCTGAGGGTGGTGCGTTCAAAGCCCCGATTGTTGCGTTCCATTCTATCGTCAAAAAGTCGCAATAAAAGCTCAAGTTTCCGCTCATATGTCGCCCTAACCTCAATTTCAATCATAGCTTGGCCGAACTTTAATAATTTAGCTTCGTTTGGCAGAATCGACCTCTTTTCGGAGCCATTTCGCCAATAAGTCAAATTATTATAACAATATAATTATATTAGTGGTAGTCGCAGAAATTGCCTACCGAGCTTGATATATTCCCATATGGGAATATACTCTTCTCATGAGCCGGTCACCGACCACTGCCGACGCCTTCAACGCCGTCGCAGAACAGCGGCGGCGACAGATACTTGACCTGCTTACCAAGGGCGAGCAGCCCGTGAACGACATTGTCGCAACCCTTGGCTTGACCCAGCCGCAGGTTTCCAAGCACCTGCGGGTGTTGCGCGAAGTTGGGCTCGTCAGCATGCGGGGTGCCGGGCAGCAGCGGCTGTACAAGCTGAATGCCGAAAAGCTCAAGCCTATCCACGACTGGGTCAAGACGTTCGAGCAGTTTTGGAACGAGAGCTTCGATCGACTGGATGAATACCTGAAGGAACTCCAAAAGGAGAAAAAAAATGACAGCAAAAAGTGAAACCGCGAAAGCATCAGATCGGGAACTCGCCATCACTCGACTTTTTGATGCGCCTCGTAAACTGGTGTTCGATGCCTGGACCGACCCATCTCACATTGCGCGGTGGTGGGGGCCGATTGGCTTCACAACCACAACCCACTCGATGGATGTGCGGCCAGGCGGCGATTGGCGGTTCATCATGCACGGCCCCGATGGCCGCGATTACCCGAACAGGATCGCCTACGAAGAGGTGGTGAAGCCCGAACGCATTGTGTACAGGCATGTTGGAGACGACGATGTCGAGCCCGTGAAGTTTCATGTCACCGTGACACTAGCGGAAGAGAATGGCAAAACCCGACTCACCATGCGAATGATCTTCCCATCGGCCGAAGCACTCGCCCGAGTGATCAAGGAATACAAAGCCGATGAGGGGCTGACGCAGACGATTGGCCGTCTTGGGGAGTTCGTGGCCAGCATGGCATCCATCCAGCAGGAGCTCAGCGTCACGCGAGTCTTCGATGCTCCACGGGATCTGGTGTTCCGGGCCTGGACGGAGTCCGAGCATTTAACCCGCTGGTTCGGGCCGGTGGGCTTCACGACGCTTTCCAGCAAGAACGATCTCCGTCCGGGTGGTCTCTTCCACTACTGTATGCGATCCGGTGATGGTCGCGAGATGTGGGGTAAGTGGGTCTATCGCGAAATCGTTCGACCGGAGCGGCTCGTCTTCGTCAATTCCTTCTCGGATGCCGAGGGAAACACCGTCCGGGCTCCCTTCAGTGCGGACTGGCCGCTGGAAGTGCTTTCGACGGTGACGTTCGAGGAACGCGATGGGCGAACGACGGTCACGCTACGGGGTATCCCCGTGAACGCAACGGAGGTGGAGCGGAAGACCTTCGAGAACGGACGCAGTTCCATGCAGCAGGGTTGGAAGGGAACCCTCGACCAGCTCACTGAATACCTGGCAAAGGCTTGAGTCGCAGTGCGGAGGTTTCAGTACCGTGGTTACGCGGGATGCCCTGGCAGCACGCAAGGGCATCCCGCGATTTCAAATTGCGCGTGACGAGAGACCAAACTTTGCTCGGCTGAAGTTCTGGCACGGTTCAAAGTGTGGTAGCAGTTGAGGAGTCGTGAGCGGAAGTTATTGGAGTTGTGTAGCCTCCGGTCGCTGACGCTCCCGGCTCGCCTAAGACCTTTCCCAATGAGCGTTTTAGGCGAGCCGGGAGCGTC
>DASZJS010000726.1:0-5191 GCA_035947935.1 Gemmata sp.
CACCGGCAACTCAAGACTCGATCTGTACGGTAAGAAGGCAGCATGAAGATGAATATAGATCGCCGGCAAGATCTGTGAGGATGTGAAGAAAACATGAGTAGGACAACCTCGAGTGTCGAGCCTGCGGTTGTCTGCGTGAAGGCTTGATCTATGATACGATGAGCATACCTCCCGCTTGCGACTCAGCTTTGCAAAGACGATACTCAGAAGGTTAACTCTTCGCTCTTTTGAGGCAGGGCAATGGCGATCCATAACCAATGTCCGGTGTGTCATTACACTTTGATGCAGGCAGATTATTCTACCGGCATCGCCAGATGCCCGACATGCCGCCACCCGATATCCGTATCCGATCCGGAACCCTCGCCCATTGCTTCTTCGCGGCCACGGAGCAAGCCCGATCAGGGAAACTACAAGATTCTCGTGCCTATTGGATATGTTGCCTTTGTACTCCTGCCGATAATTGCAGTGCTCTACTTTCTAATCTCTTACGCCAATAAGCCATCGCAAGTTCAAGCCGATAAAAGCACTCAAACGGCCGATCCGCCTGCCCCCATCCAGAAAAGTCACATCGTGCCCGAGAAGAAGAAAACTGTTCCTCCACTCGATAAGACGCATAAGGATTCCGTGTCCCCCATCGCATCAACTCCAGACGTGCAGGAATCAAAAAAAGATACTCCCTCCCTCAAGACAGAAGTGTCCAAGATCGAAGTAACGCCAATCCCGTCCGACAATCTTGCACCACCGCCGCGAATGATCGAGACGAAGGAGTACGGCACTCTCAGGCTTACGACGATGTTTGCTGTCAAAAGCAGCGTTGAGGCTTGGGTCTATATCGATGGGGTCCGAAAAACTGAATGGAAATTTGGAAAAACAGAGGTCGAAATGAAGCTTGTCGCGGGTCAATATGCGGTGAAGGTGGTGGCGACCCATCAAGGTGTCAGGCGAGTCGTTTACGAGGGCGAAATTGAGATTTCAGCCAATAAAGTGAAAGAAGTGTCAGTCGATCAAAAAAAGTAATCCATCCCAAGACAGAAGGAACGCGTCTGGCAAATCCCTGTTGATGGCGGACGAAGTGAAACACAGGGGTCAGGAGTTAGGAGACAGCAATCGAACGTCAGGAAAACGCTCTTCTATCTTTCTGCCGCTCCTTTCTCCTGATCCCTGACGCTTGATTGCTGGCTCCAGTCTCCTGCCTCCTGGCACCTGTCTTCCACTACACACCCAGGCCAGCGGCTGCTTCGGAAGATCGCGAGGCTGCGACTCTCGCAATTTCCGGTCGCTCGACCAGGAGTTCGGCCTTCACCCTTCGTGTCAGACGCAAGATAAACGCGGCATCGCGGAGAAGCTGCTCGGCGTCGCTGGTAGCGGGGGTTGTATTGGCGATCCGGGCGGGTTTGGTCATCGTGGTCATTGTTGGGCCTCCTTGCAACATTTGGTATGCGACGGATCAATTGCAGCAGTGGTGCCACAGCTCATAATTCTCACGAGATTGATCCGAAATCAAAGCGGATAAACGAGTTGCAGTCGTGTCCGATTTTGGGTGGCCCGGTGGCACCTCTTACTGGATCGTTGCAACTCTTACCACTTGACAGAATCCCTACAAAACGAATGCGACGGAGTTACAACCCAACGGTTTTGCCATGTGATACAAGGAGGAATCGGCCCTTCCGCATGTCATCGAACCAACCTCGCTTATGCAGTCTGCAGCCATCGTGAAAGGCTCTTATTCCCCCTGTTCTCCTTCTTCATCCTCCGTCATTCGAGAAGACAACGAAGCGATTCATCGCTTGGTTTTCACCAATGACGAGGGGACAGAGGACGAAGGACGAAACGTCAGGGAAGCAGGTCGCAGAAACGGACGTTCACAACGGGCGCAACAAGCGGAGCAATGATTTCGGTTGGGCCGAGCGTGTCGTGAGTGCGATAGGCAGTCGCTCCGAGCCCCGTCGGGAGAGCAACGGGATCGCGAAACACCAGCAATTGCTTCCCCTCCAGGTCGATCACCCAGTATTCCGGGATACCGGCGGTCGCGTACAGTTCAGCCTTCGTGGTTGTGTCGAGAAACAACGACGAATCGGCCACCTCCACCACCATCGCGGCAGTGATTGTCCAACGATATGGCTGCGGGCCAGTGGGGTAGGGTGAACCGGGAGGCGTTGGACTCACGGAGGATGTGGGCGGTGGAGTGGTCGTGGCGGTAGTCATGGCATTTCCCTCCAGTGGGGAGTGTACCGCCTGCATTTGTCGCGTACCAGACCATCCCTGCTGGCAGATTTGCGGCAAACGCCACTACCGTCGTTCATAGAAGTTCCCAGGCAGTCGGCGGACGAGTTTCTTGAGTTCCAGAAGCATCAGAGTGCGGGATAACTCGCCCACTGCTAACCCGAGTTCTCGGGCCAACTCGTCCGCGTGTCGACGTGTGGCCAGGACATCAAACACGCGTTGCTCGGTTGGGGATAGTTCCGGAACCGGTGGAATCGCGATCTCCGGGGCTGGGCGCTCTTCTCGAGCTACCGTTCGGCTTTCAGTCTCCTGTCTGTTGTCCCCCGTTTCCTGTCTTCTGTCTACTCTCAGTCCTTGCAGGTCTTCGATCACGTCATCGGCGGATCGCACCAGGCGTGCGCCATTTCGGATGAGTTGGAGGCATCCCGCGCTGGCTGGACTATCGACTGGACCGGGCAGCGCATAAACTTCACGACCCTGCTCTGCCGCATGTTGAGCGGTGATGAGCGCTCCACTCCGGGCGTTTGCTTCAACCACGATGATTGCCCGCGACAATCCGCTGATGATGCGATTCCGGGCCGGAAACATCCCCGGTTGCGGGTCCATTCGCATCGAGGTCTCGGTAATGAGACACCCGCGATTCGCCGCGATCTCTTCGGCCAACTCTTTGTGTTCCGGAGGATAAATCTTCGACAGCCCACCCGCCAGAACCGCGATGGTTCGGCCGCCACCCTCCAGCGCTCCGCGATGCGCTGAGGCATCGATTCCCCGAGCCAGACCAGACACAACAGTAAAGCCCGCCCGAACCAAGCCTCGGGCGAGTTGCCCCGCCGCCTTCAATCCATAGCTTGTGCAACTCCGGGAGCCAACAATCCCGACCGCATTCGCATCCTCGGTTTTCCAGTCGCCCCGGAAATAAAGCAGTGGTGGCGGTGCGGGCACACGTGCCAGCGGAGGCGGATAATCTGCGAACCCCAGCGGCACTGGCCGAACTCCATGCTTTTGAAGCAACTCTATCTCGGAGGCGGTGTTCACAGTACGAAAGGCTTGAGCAAGGGCCGAGGCGAGCGTATCCCCGATGTGCGGAATCTCCCGGAGTTCCGCAGGGGTGGCGCGCAGGGCGTTTCCAGCGGACCCGAACCTCGCGAGAAGCGCAGCGGTCAGTTTAGGCCCCAGTCCGGGCACGAGAGCCAGCGCGAGGTGGTCGGTCACTTCGAGGGTATCGGGCGAATCGGGCATGGTGTTGGTTCAGTGAGTAAGGCTTCAGGGGTTTTGCTGTTGTTTCACCCTTGGCTACCATCGTTCGCCCATCGGTTGCTTTTGTCCAGGGATTTCATCCCTGGAAATGTGGGTCAGCACATTTAGCAACTGATGAATGGCAATTGGGGTTCGTTGGCTGCATAATGCTCATCAACGCTTTCCGTCAGGGGGTACGGCGGTGTTTGGGAATGGAAACAACCACAAGCTCAAAATCTTCAGTGGTCGAGCGAATCGACGACTGGCCGAGAGCATTGCTCAGGACTTCGGGGTTCCGCTTGGGGCGATCACCCTCGGCAACTTCCCCGATGGTGAAACCAGCGTTCGGATCGATGAAGACGTCCGCGGGCGGGATGTCTTTATCGTTCAGCCAACGTGTACGCCGGTTAATCAGAACCTGATGGAACTGCTCATCATGCTGGATGCGTTCAAGCGCGCCAGCCCGGCCCGGATTACGGCCGTACTCCCTTACTACGGTTACGCCCGGCAGGATCGCAAGGACAAGGGGCGCGTGCCGATCTCCGCAAAGCTCGTCGCCAACCTCATCACCAAGGCCGGAGCCGATCGAGTTCTCGCTCTCGACTTGCATGCGGCACAGATTCAGGGCTTTTTCGATATCCCGGTCGATCACCTCTACGCCGTCAAGGAGATTGCCAAACACGTTCGCAGCATGGATATCCCACAAGATGAGCTGGTCGTCCTCAGTCCGGATGAGGGGAGCATCAAGAAGGCCCTCGATTTTCAGAAGCATGTGGGAGGTAGAATCGCCGTCGTGGACAAGCGGCGAACCAGTGCCACCGAAATCAAGCACCACCACTTGATTGGAGCGTCGCTCGACGGGAAGACGGCCGTTATCTACGACGACATGATTTCGACGGCTGGCACGACGGTCGGCGCAGCCAATGTGGCCAAGGGTGCTGGTGCCAAGGCTGTATACGTGTGCGCAACGCATGGCGTTCTGTGTGGAGATGCTATCGCGAGGCTGAAAAGTGCCTCGATCGACCAGATCGCGATTACCGACAGCGTCCCGTTGACGCCCGAGAAACAACTTCCAAACATGAAGGTCATCTCGATTGCCACGTTGATTGCCAATGCCATCCAGCGTATCCACGGGAACGAGTCGATCAGCGCTCTGTTCAACGATGAACCGCCAAGCAATAAGTAATACTATGCCATTGTCAGGAGGGAGCGAACACCGAGTTGCAGCGATTCGCGAAAGCCCGTCAGTAAAAGAAGAGAGTAAGCATGTCCTCGATCCGCCTAACCTGTCCAGCATGCGCCAGGATGCTTGAAGTCGATGCCGATTCCATCGGCAAAGAGGTTGAATGTGGCGCATGCTTCGAGGTGTTTGAAGCAAAGTCTTCCGAGAAAAGTTCGGGCACATCCTCTTCCGGGAATAAGACCCCTGCATCCAAATCGGGCGATAAACCCAAGAGCAAATCGCGCAAACGAAGACGGGACGAGTACGACGACGATGATGATTACGATGACGACGTGTACGACGACGATGACGATTACGATTCTCGGCCAGCCCGCCGAGGTAGACGTCGCCGCTACCGCGACCAGAAGTCGCGGCTTGCATACATTCTTCTCGGAGTGTTTCTGGGAACCTGGGGCGTCCACAACTTCTACGCCGGTCGAACGGGACCAGGAGCTGCTCAACTCATCATCACCCTGATCTCAATCCCTCTGATGTGCGTGTTTTTTGTCG
>DASZJS010000727.1:0-3699 GCA_035947935.1 Gemmata sp.
CCGCCACCACCGAAGTCGCCACCACCACCGGTGTCGCCACCGAAATCGCCACCACCGCCAGTGTCGTCACCGCCACCTGCGTCACCACCTCCAAAGTCACCACCACCACCATCGCTTGCTCCATCGGAGTAGTCACCAGCACCCGTGTCACCACCTGTATCACCAGTTGAGCCATCGCTGCCGTAGGCATCAGACCCACCGAACACGCTTGCACCACCTAAGTGGTTGTAGAGCCACATCCCTCCCATCGCTCCGAACATCCCGCCAAGCAACCCGGTCATGAAGCCGCCTCCACCACCTCCGCCACCACCATACCCGCCGCCTCCACCTCCGCCTCCGCCACCCGTGAACGCACGGATCAGCCCGATCACGAGCCAGATTGCGAGGACAACAACCAAACCAATGCAAACCCAGCTCATGATGTTACTCCCCGAATGCTTCGCCTGGTCGTTTTTGTTGTGCGTCGTTGTGGCTCCACTACTGTGTGTCTCAACAACTTTTGTCCCGCTCACCTCATTGATTACGTAATCCGTAGCATCAAGAAGCGCTTTATCGCGAATGGCCTTTTGCTCATCCGGAGTCTTGCGCGCGGATGCGATCATGGCGTCAAAGAAAATCTTCTTCAAGTGCGTGACATCCGCTGGGGTGAATCCCCGATTCTTGCTTTCCTTATCCTCAATCACCTCAACCCAGCCTGGGTTGAGGCAAATCAGAACGTATGGCCCCTTGTCCTTGTCAGTGCGGACCGTTGAAGTCGCCCAGCTCTTGAAGAATTCTTTTTCCTTCTCCTTTTCCATACCCTTGCTGTAGCCACTCTTCCGGTCGGGTGGGAGTTCCTTGTAAGTATCCACCGTGAAATGGAACCCGTGGTCGAACTTCGTAGCCGACATCTTCTTCTCGGCCTGAGCGATCGCATCGGACGAGAAGAGCTTCGCATCATCGATCACTTGCATCGAGCCGGATTCGTTCTTCTCCGGGCTTGCGGATGCCGGGAGCGCGATTAGCCCCCCGCCCAAAAGAGCAGCAATCGTCGCCAGACTCATCGTCAACTTGCTCATGTTAATCCCCTTTGGGGTATGGTAGCTATTCGACTCCACGAACGCTGCCAAACGAGTTTTTGCCCATTCTATCCCTATCCGGGGTGTCTGCCGTAGCAAATCACTCCCGGATTTGGGACTTCTGATCGGTGTCCCTATCGCTCCCGCTGGGTATCATGTCCTTTACCTCCCCGGATGCGAGGGCGAACCCCCGTCCTGTCCGGTGAGAGCTGAGATGCAAGAGTATTCGCCGGCCCAGGAGCAATCTTGAACGTGTCTCGCATACGTGCCACAACTATTCTAGCAGTACGGACTTCAACCGGCGCTGCCCTGGGCGGCGATGGCCAGGTCACCCTGGGCAACATCGTGATGAAAAGCGATGCGAAGAAGATTCGCAAGTTGTATGATGGTAAGGTGTTGGCCGGTTTTGCCGGGGCTGCTGCCGATGCCTTCTCACTTCTGGAACGATTCGAGACGAAACTTCGCGACCACCAGGGTTCTGTGCCAAAAGCCGCGACTGAACTGGCGAAGGAATGGCGAACGGATCGAATTTTGCGGCGTCTCGAAGCGATGCTCATCGTACTCGATCGCGAGAATCTTCTCCTCTTGAGCGGAACCGGGGATGTCATTTCCCCCACCGATCATGTTTTGGCAATCGGCTCGGGTGGCCCTTACGCCCTGGCTGCCGCCCGCGCTCTGATGGCTCACACGCAACTCAAACCCGCCGAAGTCGTCCGGGCCGGGTTGGAAATCGCAGGCGACATTTGTATCTACACCAACCGGAACATCGAACTCGTTGAGTTGACGTGAGAGCTTGGCAACGCTAGTGAGGGATTTTGACTGGTGAGCATCAACGCGGCAATCGACGTGTACTCAAACTCAGGCGGCAACCTGATCGAGCTACTACGGGTTCTCTGTGGTGGCGATTCGATTGCAACTGAAACGCTGGCCGCGCAGATCACGAAACTCCAGAGCGACATATTCGAGATCGTTAGGTCTCGATCAGGGGAGTTGGGTTTATCAGTAGCCGAAATCGAATCCGTGGGTTGGGAATACTTGACTGCATCACGGGCTGGTGTCGATGAGATTGGGTTCCGCGGGCTCATGCGGTACGTGATTTGGATCGCTTGGCATGATGGATTCCTACGGCGCGTGTAGTAAAGGTACTCTCAGGAAGTATTCTGGTATTCCGCAAACACCGCGAACAGTCAGCATTGAGTTGAAGAATTGAATCGAGGTTTACAGTGGCCGAATCCATGACTCCCCGGCAGGTCGTTGTCGAGCTGGATAAATACATCGTCGGGCAGAACGCCGCCAAGAAGGCTGTTGCGGTCGCCATTCGCAATCGGTGGCGACGCCAGCAACTCCCGTCCGACCTCCGTACCGATATCACCCCGAAAAACATCATTCTGATCGGCCCAACCGGGGTTGGGAAAACCGAGATCGCCCGGCGACTGGCTCAGCTCGTTGGGGCACCGTTCATCAAGGTCGAAGCGACCAAGTTCACCGAGGTCGGTTATGTCGGTCGGGATGTGGAAAGCATCATCCGCGACCTGACCGAAGCCGGTATTGGGCTGGTCAAACAGGAAATGCGAGAGCTGGTGCAGACAAAGGCCAAGGACCGGGTTAGTGAGCGGTTGCTGGACATGCTGGTTCCGGGGCCAAAGAACAGCAGCCCCTGGGAGCCCGAGCAGGAAAAAGAGGAACACGAACGACGGCAGCGAACCCGCGAAAAAATGCGGACCAAACTGGAAGCGGGTGAACTCGAAGACCGCGTGGTTGAATTGACCGTCGAGCAGAAGGCGGTGCCCGTCCAGATTTTCTCCAACATGGGCATGGAGAACATGGATGTGGATCTCCAAAACATGTTCGACAAGATCATGCCCCGATCTGGTCAACCCCGCCAACTGCCGATCAAGGAAGCCCGAAAGGTTCTCATGGAGCAAGAGACGGAAGCCCTGATCGACCGGGCCGCGGTTGCCGAGCAAGCCGTGGACCGGGTCGAGAATCAAGGGATCGTCTTCCTCGATGAGATCGACAAGGTCTGCGGGCCGCAGTCATCGCACGGCCCGGATGTCTCCCGCCAGGGGGTGCAGCGCGATCTGTTGCCCGTGGTTGAAGGGACGACGGTGAACACCAAGCACGGGCCAGTGAAGACCGACCACATCCTGTTTATCGCAGCGGGAGCATTCCACATTTCCAAGCCGGCGGATTTGATGCCCGAACTTCAGGGCCGGTTCCCCATCCGCGTCGAACTGACCGACCTCACGAAAGCCGACTTCCTACGCGTGCTGACCGAACCGAAACACGCCCTTACCAAACAATACGCCGAACTCCTGAAGACGGAGGGGGTGGAACTGGAGTTTACCCGCGATGGGGTGGAAGCGATCGCAGCGATCGCCTTCGAGGTCAACCGGACACACCAGAACATCGGTGCCCGTCGTCTGCATACCATTCTCGAAAAGGTGGTCGAGGAAGTGAGCTTCGAGGGGCCAGACCTTCAGGACAAGCATGTGATTATCGATGGCGAGTTCGTCCACAACAAGCTCGGAGCCATCATCCAGCGCGAGGATTTGAGCAAGTTCATACTCTAAGCATTCTCCCAGGGGTTTCGCTATCGCTTCACCCGGGTGAAGCGATAGCGAAACCCCTGGGAGAATGC
>DASZJS010000728.1:0-4615 GCA_035947935.1 Gemmata sp.
CGTTCCTGCGACGGGCCCGATCGCCTGTTCAAATCGGCACGGTGGCTCTCTCGGGAAGCCTATTCTTCTTCCTGGTCAGTAACTTTGCATGCTGGCTGCAACCGTCGCTTGGATATGAGCGATCGCTCGAGGGGCTGGGAAAGTGCTACGTTGCAGCTGTACCGTTTTTCCGGGGTACGATTCTTGGCGATCTCGCGTTCGCAGGTGTGCTTTTCGGGGCTCATGCCATTCTGAGTCGTGTGTATCTCCCCGCGGGGCAGACAATTGGGATCGAGACGGAGGAACAGCGGTGAAATTTGCAGCAGTGATCGAGTATAGCAGAGACAAGGAGAAGGTCGATGCAGTGCGGCCAGCCCACCGAGCGTATCTCACGAGCCTGATCGAGAAGAACCAGCTCTTTGCTTCCGGTCCATTCGAGGATGGGTTTGGGGCGCTCATCATTTACGAGGCCGACACACCGGAAGAAGTCGAAGCCTTGATGAAGGCTGATCCCTTTCACGCTGCCGGGGTGTTTATTCGCTGGACAGTTCGCCCGTGGAAAATGGTCTTCTCAAACTCCCGCCTGATGCCGTCTGCTGGATAACCCATGAGCGATATCGAGTTGGCGGTGACGAAGTCAAAGGCGTTGGAGTCGCTTCTGGAGCAAGCACTCGGGGCAACGGGAAAAGGGTTGCACGAAAAAGTGTCCAGCGTGCAGGACAAACTCCCGCAACCACTGGTCAAGAAGCTGCGATTCATTGCCACAGTGCGGAACAAAATCGTCCACGAGTCGAGTTACGAAACGATCGATGATCGGCCTGGCTTCACGCGGGCCTGCGACGAGGCCGAGGCTGAACTGCGGGCCATGCTCCAACCTGCTCCCACCCACGGATGTCTATGGCTGGTGCTGATTATCGCGGGATTCATCACTGCGGCATGGCGGGTAAGTTAGTGGTTCTAATACCACTCCGTTAGATTCGGCAGGTGTGAGGAAGGTGTCGGATTTCAGCCTGAAGGGCTGGGATAACATAGCCCAGGGCAACGCCCTGGGAAGAAGACGATCAAACACCCATATGCACCCTGAAGGGGTGCGACAGTTTGCAACTACGGTGAGCTTGTTGTCCCAGCCCTTCAGGCTGGATTGTCAAACTGTCATGAGACCCAGGGCGTTGCCCTGGGCTATGTTATCCCAGCCCTTCAGGCTGAAAACTAATCCATCTCATGCCACCCGGCATCAAGTCTCTCATGCCACCCGGCATCAAGTCCAACGGAATGGTTCTAGCCTGTGCAATGCTCTGTTTTGTAGGGTGGGTTGAGACCTGCGAGCAGGGCGAGGCCCACCAATACCACGCATACGAAAACCGGTGGGCCTCGACGTGCTGCGCACGGCTCGACCCACCCTACAAACCAAACTTCTCTGAGAGCCTATCCCTGCAAGTGGGCTTCGAGGAAGTAGAGCGACTGATCGATTCCGCGCGACACCTCTGTGAACACGTCGGCGGTATCCGCATCGCCAAGTTGATCGGCTGTATCAATCGCCTCGCGCGATGACTTGCCCACGGCCGCATAGCGATCCGCCAGAGCAGCAACCACATCACCACTTCGGAAGGTACTTGCAGGAAACTCGGAGGTGCGGCTCATTGCTGCGGCTTGCCGGATGGTACCCATCGCCACTCCGCCGAGAGCAGTTGCACGTTCGGCAATCGTATCGACGTATTCTTCCACTCTTTCGGCCAGTTCATCGAACAGCTTGTGCAGGCCGATGAAGTTGGATCCCTTCACGTTCCAGTGAGAGAATTTTGTCTGTGCCATCAGGTCCAGGGTGTCAGCAAGTTGTTGATTGAGCAGCGAGATCAACTTCGCGCGAGCATCGGCCGGAAGATCGATACGCGTTGGAAACGTCGTTCCTGCATCAACCTTTGGATTCGCAGTGCGGGTACTCATGGCTTGTCTCCATTCAAGGGTGGAATCGGTCAGTAGATGCCGGGAGTTCAAGTATTGGCAATACAGGATCGCGTCATTGAGGTGCAACCTGCGTGCCGGGTGTTGCTAAAACCATCGGTTTCACTGTTCCGTATTTGCAGCTTTGAACGTGGACTCTGGCCAAAGAGACCAATAAAGAGCCTCGATCCTGCACAGTCTTCGCCCGCCAAACCTGCGGATTCACCACAACACCACGAAAATCGTTTTTCGGCCATCGCCCTCGGTGGGTTGCCGTTGGAACCGCGGGACGTACCCGTAACCGGGTATTCGTTCCGGCCGCCCCAGGACTCGCTGATGTCTACGTTCACAACTCGCCGCGGTCGGCCCCTTCCGCTCGGCCTTACAAGCACACCGGATGGGCACAACTTTGCTCTTTTGTGTCGACACGGCACACGGGTAACTCTCGTCATCCTGCCAGACGGTGGCGGCAACACCCCTCTGGCCGAATTCTCACTTCATCCCAGGCAGAATCGAACAGGGGATCACTGGCACATCCGGGTCATCGGCCTCCCTGTCACATTTTGCTATGGCTGGCGAGTGGATGGACCACGGACTGCGAGTACCCGTTTCGATCCCTCCCGACTGCTCTTCGATCCAGCCTGCACAATGCTCTCGGACGGTGCCGGTTGGGCCAGTACCTGTGAGGTCGATCCCCAACGGACCCATCGCCGCTCGCTCGCACACCGCGGTACTCGATACAACTGGGAAGACGATGCCCCGCCACTGATTCCTCTCGAAGATTCGATCATCTATGAGTTTCACGTTCGCGGCTTCACATGCCATCCATCGAGCAAAGTCGCCCACCCGGGCACGTTTCGAGGGATCGAGGAGAAGATTCCGTATCTCAAGTGGCTTGGGGTGACGACAGTTGAACTGATGCCGGTTTTCGAGTTCGACGAGTGTGAGTGTCCCTTCACGAACCCGGACACGGGCGAGACACTGGTCAACTTCTGGGGCTATAATCCGATCGCCTTCGCGGCCGTCAAGGCCGCGTTCGCAGCGACCGCGAAAGAACACGGGCAAAACCACGAGTTCCGGGAGATGGTCAAGGCTCTTCATGCAGCCGGAATTGAAGTCATTCTCGATGTGGTATTCAACCATACGGGCGAGGGCGACGATCGCGGTCGGACCTTCTCGTTTCGCGGACTAGACAACGAACTCTACTACTTGCTCGATGATTCCGGCCGGTATCTGAACTTCACCGGATGCGGCAACACTGTGAATTGCAACCATCCGGTAGTCCGCGATCTAATTATGACCTGCCTGCGGTACTGGGTTGGAGACATGCACGTCGATGGGTTTCGGTTCGACCTTGCGAGTATTCTTGGGCGCGACCGTCGGGGCAATGTGATGGTCGAACCGCCGGTTGTCGAGAGCATCACAGAAGATGGTGTTCTGACCGATACCAAGCTGATCGCTGAGCCCTGGGATGCAGCGGGTTTATATCAGGTCGGCGGCTTCCCGTTTGGTCGCCGATGGAGCGAATGGAACGGTCGCTACCGGGACGATGTCCGACGGTTCTGGCGTGGCGAGGAGGGGTTCGTTGGCGCAGTTGCCTCTCGTCTGGGTGGGAGTTCGGATTTGTATCAGCAGAGCGGTCGGTTGCCCCGCCACTCGGTGAACTTCATCACCTGTCACGATGGGTTCACATTGAATGATCTCGTCAGTTACAATGAGAAACACAACCGAGCGAACGGCGAGGACAGCCGGGATGGGGCAAACGAGAACTACTCGTGGAACTGTGGTGCGGAGGGAGAAACGACCGACCCGGAGATTCTCGCTTTGCGTCAAAGGCAGGCGAAGAACCTGATGACGACTCTCATGCTCAGCCAGGGCGTACCGATGATACTTGCTGGGGATGAGTTTCTTCGCACTCAGAAGGGGAACAACAATGCCTGGTGTCAGGACAACGACCTCTCGTGGCTGAACTGGGAATTGGTCGAGAAAAACGCGGACTTTCTCCGGTTTGTCCGCGAGTTGATCGCGTTGCGTCATCGGCATCCTGTTTTTCGCCGCCGCCGCTTTTTCACGGGGGAGTTCCGTCGCGGAGAATCCCGCTCGGGAGAGAGGCGGAGTGAGACCATACCCTCTCGAGTTCCCGAAGAGGCTGGGCCGTTCCCACCAACCGGCCCAGTACGACCCGCGGAAGCGGGTTTATCTGGCGAGATACGAGACCCTGGGTTGCTCATCACGACCCCGTTACCAGCAGCTCCCGGTCTGGCCGATATCCACTGGCACGGAATCGAACCTTACAAACCGGATTTCGGTCAGAAATCGCGATCGTTAGCCTGTACACTGGATGGGCGGTTCACAGGCCGCGAACATGACACGGATTACCGAATTGACACGGATTTTTACATCGCCTTGAACGCCTGGCATGAACCGCTTGGATTCCGCATTCCTTCAGCCCCCACCCGGCGTCCGTGGCGGCGAATGATCGATACTGCTCGACCCGCACCGGACGACTTCATCGCTGAGGGCGAGGGGCCAGTTGTTCCCGATGGTGAGGTGTATCCCCTGGCCGCGTTCTCCGTCCTGGTCCTGATATCCGAACCATGAGTGTAAACCTTCACGAATTCAAAAGGCTGAATTCGGCTCGTGTTAGGCGGCCCTGAGTGTCGTGCTGCAAAGAAAAAAGCCATGAATCGTCGCG
>DASZJS010000729.1:0-4196 GCA_035947935.1 Gemmata sp.
TCAGAAGTCGAGGTCATCGTCGAGAACAACGCACCGTTATTGGAGTTGCCAATTCCTGAGTCGGCACCGGAGGACGCCACGATTGGCGGGATCATCGCCGAGATGGTGCCGGATGGTGCATGCCTGCAGATGGGCGTCGGTGCGTTACCCAACATGGTCTGCAAGCAACTCAGTGGTCGGAAGGACCTCGGCATCCACACGGAGGCTCTCTGCCCAGGGATGATCGACCTGATCGAAGCGGGCGTGGTGACCAACCGGCGCAAGCGGCTCAATACGGGAAAGACCGTCTTCACCTTCGCCATAGGGCAAAAGGCTATGTATGACTTCCTGGACGACAACCCGTCCGTCGAGAGCCACCCGGTGGATT
Source organism: Gemmata sp. (assembly GCA_035947935.1). Classification (GTDB taxonomy): domain Bacteria; phylum Planctomycetota; class Planctomycetia; order Gemmatales; family Gemmataceae; genus Gemmata. Next base: position 368 of record DASZJS010000729.1, read on the forward strand.
ATGTCAACGACCCGTACGTCATCGCCCAAAACGATAACGTCGTCTCGGTCAATGCCGCCTTGCAAGTCGACTTGACCGGAGCTGTCAACGCTGAACATCTGCTCGGTCACCAGTACAGCGCTACAGGAGGGCAGCTCGACTTTGTCCGCGGCGCTTATGCCTCCCGCGGCGGCAAGTCGATCATCGCCTGCCATTCAACTGCGGCCAAAGGCAAAGTGTCGCGAATCGTGGCTCGGCTGGAAGGCTCGGTGACCACTCCGCGAATCGACACGCAGTTCGTCGTCACGGAATTCGGTTCGGCCAACCTCAAAGGTAAGTCATCGACAGAGCGCGCCAAAGCATTGATCGCCTTGGCGCACCCCGCGTTCAGAGATGAACTCACGGCAGCCGCAAAGGAGATGCACCTGCTGTGAGTCTGAGCGATTTGAACAACGGAGAGAATATGAGCAGCCAATCCACGCATCCGAACGCAACTGTTATCGACTCCGATGTTTATAGCGACATTTTCAGCACGAGTGCGATGCGAGATGTGTGGTCGGACCGGTCGCGAGTTCAGTACTACTTGGATTTCGAGAAAGCCCTGGCCATAACCCAGGCTTATCTCGGTGTGATCCCCAGAGAAGCGGCTGAGGAGATCTCGCTCCACTGCAACGTCGACGAGATTGACTTCGCGAAGTTGAAGACTGCAACCAAGCACATCGGCTACCCTGTGCTACCAGTCGTTCAACAGTTAACCACGCTTTGCAAAGATGATCTCGGGCAGTGGTGTCATTGGGGTGCAACCACACAGGATATAACGGACACTGCCACAGTCCTGCAGATCCGGTCCGCGTTCGAGCTCATTGAATTGGAAATGAAGGCGGTCTCTGAATCGCTGTCTCGCCTGGCTAGAGATCATCGTAATACTCCGATGATCGGGCGGAGCAACCTGCAACAGGCTGTGCCTCTCACCTTCGGCTATAAGGCCGCGGTGTGGCTTGCCGGCGTCGACCGCCATATTCAGCGCCTCGATCAGTTGAGAAGACGTGTCCTGCTGGGTGAATTCGGAGGCGCAGTTGGAACGCTTGCTTCTCTTGGTGAACAAGGTCTACCGGTCCAGCAGGGTGTCATGGAAAGGCTGGGGCTTATACCCCCACTGATCTCTTGGCATACCGTGCGCGACACCATTGCGGAAGTTGGCTGCTTTCTTGGGATACTGTGCGGCTTGCTGGACAAGATCGCCTCCGATGTCAAGGTCATGATGATGACGGAACTGAACGAGGTGCAAGAACCGGCCGGGGGAGGAGGTCGAGGAGCATCGAGCACGATGCCGCAAAAACGCAACCCGATTTCGTGCGCCTATATCACGGCGTGTAGCAGCGTTGTGCGCCAGCATACCGCGAGCCTACTCAGTGCGATGAACGCAGATTTCGAACGCGCCACGGGCACGTGGGAGATCGAGTGGCTCGTCTTACCTGAGATGTTTTGTCTAAGCGCCGGAGCTCTGGCCCAAGCAAAGTACTTGCTCAGTGGGCTGGTCGTTCATCCCGAAAACATGAAAAAGAATTTGCTGCTGACCGATGGTCTGATAAATACCGAGGCGATAATGATGGCCTTGGGTCCGAAGATGGGCCGCGGTAAAGCACACGACAGACTGGCCGCGATTTCAATTGCTGTTTCGCAGGGCAAGGGACGGCTATTTGATCTTCTGTCGAACGATCCTGAAATTACTCAGATTCTTGATCGGTCGGCCATTGAAAGGCTCATGGAGCCGACCAACTATCTCGGAAACTCCGGAGCGATGGTCGATCGTGTTCTGGCGGGAAGAGGACACTGAGTTGGCCATCCTAAGTACCATCTTAGGCGCACTTCTGCCAATGGTCGTCAGCTTCTTGCTTGGTTTCGTGGCGGCGTGGCGACACGATTTTGGGTCAAAAGATGCCTCGACCCTAAATAGGATGGTGCTTCAATACGCAGTACCGCTGGCGCTTTTCGCCGGAACCGTTATGACGTCGCGCAAGGAACTCAGTCAAGATATACCGCTGGTTATTACCCTATGCATTGGCATTATTGGCTTCTATTGTGTCGTCTTTCTGTTTTCCCGACTGTTTCTTCATATGAATATGGGCGGCAGCGCGCTCGCCGCGCTGACGGCTTCGGCGCCAGCAGTGCCTTTCGTCGGCCCAGCCGTGCTCGGTGATCTATTCGGAGGGCTCAGCGCCATTCCGATCGCGATAGCCAGCCTGGTCATCAATCTCACGGTCGTGCCAATCACAATTCTGCTTCTTGCACTGGATTCGAAAGGGGGAGACTCACAGAACCAAAGTCCTCTTCTGCAGGCAGGAAGGGATTCGGCATCGGCACCTAAATCATACGTCTCGGTGTTTACTGGCAGACTTGCGGAGACCGTCAAAGAGCCAATCGTCTGGGCGCCGGTACTCGCATTCGTTGTCGTGTTGAGGGGCCTCCGCATTCCTCAACTCATCGTCCACTCGCTTGCCCTTCTTGGCCACGCATCCGGAGGAGTCGCGCTGTTTGCCTGCGGGATCGTGCTTGCATCCGGGAAGATCAAAGTCAACCGGTATGTCCTGTTCTTCGTATTCCTGAAAAACATCATAGAGCCCGCCCTGGTTCTGGGTAGCTTGCGATGGATGGGCTATGGCAATCCTGTAGTCAGCGAGGCCGTGCTGACTACGGCCATTCCAGCCATGCCTATTGTGCTCATGCTTGCTTTGCAGTACCGCGTCGCACAGGAGGAGGCAGCGTCCTCTGTGTTCCTCAGCGTAATGGGCTCCATTGTCACGATGGGAGTATTCATCGCCCTAACGCACTAAACAGATTGACCCCAAAACGGAGAATCCAAATCATGACTCAAGTTGAAGCTCTCGCAAAGTACGCCGCTCGCGCCTCCTTCGAGGACCTTTCGGCCGAATCACGCAGACAGTTACCAATCCACATCCTCGACTCCGTGGCTTGCTGCATCGCCGCATTGGGCGCCGCCCCGATCGAGGCTTGTCGCGAGCAGGTCGCGGAGTTCGGCGGCAGCAGCCCATGCACATTGATCGGCGGCAGCCAGGCGAACGCCATCTACGCAGCGTTCTGGCACACCGCACTCGTGCGCTACGTCGACTTTATGGACAACTTCCTGGCCCAAACCGAAACCTGCCACACGGCGGATAATTTCGGCGTCGCACTTACCATCGCCGATTACGTGGGCGGCAGTGGACGCGATTTGATGCTCGCAGTGGCATTAGGCTACACGGTGTAGTCGCGTTTTGTTGATAAGGCCAACTTCATGAGCAGCGGCCTCGACCACACCGCGCAACTGGCCTTCTCTCACAATGCCGCCGGCGGCCTGCTGCTCGGTCTGAGCGAGCAGCAGATTGGTCACGCCATGGCGATGGCCGCGGTCAGTGATGCGTCCTTCGCTGTCGTTCGGGCGAAGCCACTGTCGCAGTGGAAGGGACTGGCCTCGGCGCAGTCGGCGCTCGGCGCCATGAACGCGTTGTTCCTGGCCCGTCGCGGAGTGCAGGGTCCTCTGCAAGTTATTGAGGGCCCCCTGGGCATCGATCACCTCCTGAGGATGAAGATCAACATCGACTGGGACAAACAGGGGTACGAGGGCGTCGTGGGGAGCACCATCAAAAAGTACAACTCTATGATCCACACCCAGTCCGCGGTCCATTGCATGGTCGAACTTGCGAGCCGGAACAAAATTGATTTCGACAAGATTGTCTCGATCGAAGCAGAGGTGTTCCAACTCGCGATTGACTTCGCAGGTGGCGGCCTCTATGGCGTGGACAAGGTGATCCGCACCAAGGAACAGGCGGATCACAGTCTGCCGTACTTG
>DASZJS010000730.1:0-2950 GCA_035947935.1 Gemmata sp.
CATGACCGGCCTGCGAATTCTTTTCGTCAAGGAGGCGCAAAACTGGCCGAAGGCGAGTGGGAACGATGTCCATGGATTCCACCTGATGAAGGCACTGGCTGCGCGGGGACATACGATCAGCCTGGCAACGATCGTCCCTCCTTCACCGCAGGCACTGGATGGGCTGTCGATCGAATCGCTTCACCGGCTCGACACTTCCGCGGGCGGCCAACTTCCGCTCACTCCCTGGCAGCGGCGATTCGCGAACTACTATGGAGTACATGACGAACATGGAACTGCCCTCGCTCGCATTGTTCGCGAACGAGAATTCGATGCCGTTGTACTGGTGGCCCGGCAATTGCTTCCGCTACTGAGTGATGTCCGAGGGCCGGTTCGCGTGTGGTATCCTGCTGATGACCCGGCGTGGCATCATCTCACGCGGGTGAAGCCGTTTCGACCCCGGACATGGGGTGAATTGCAGACTACGGCTCTGAATGTCCTGTATGAGCGGGCCTTTCGTCCGTGCTACGATCGGGTATGGGTGGTTTCTCCCACCGACCGAACGGCTGTCAGACTCTTCGCAGGTTGCCGGGAAGTGGACTTGATGCCCAACGGAGTGGATGCGGATCATTACAGGCCGGAGGGAGAGCCCGATATCCCGACAAGTTGCGTCTTCTGGGGCCGACTCGACTTCGACCCGAATGTCGATGCTCTGGAGTGGTTCATCGGTCGAGTCTGGCCCGCAGTGGTGAAGCGGACTCCGACAGCACGGTTGGCGGTGTTCGGGTTCAACCCGCGGGGGCGGGTGAAAGAACTCGCGCAGGTTCCGGGTGTCGAATTGCATTCGGATTTGCCCGACTTACGTTCGGAAGTCGCGCGACGACAGGTCGCGATTCTTCCGTTCGTGACGGGAGGCGGGATCAAGAACAAGCTGCTGGAAGCCTCAGCATTGGGAATGCCTATCGTGTGTACTCGCTGGGCTCTCTCGGGCACAAAAGGACAACCTGCGGTGCAGATGTGCCGATCGGCTGCCGAATGGGCCGGGTCGCTGGCCCGGCTGTGGAGCAGTCCGATCGCGAGACAAGAACTCGGAGCAGCGGCTCGTCGTTGGGTGACCACACACCACACCTGGGACGCTGCCGCACTGACTGCGGAAGCGGGTATTCAGCGAACCATGCGCTGCAGTGAAAGACGGAGGCATTGGTGCCATCGAATCGCTGAGACGAGTGTGAATGAAAATTCAGGCGAGCCGGGAGCGTCAGCGACCGGAGTGATACCGTGATCGAATCGCTGCGACGCGTGTGCGATGAGGGCGGACGGCTTGTGGGGGTCGATCTGGCTTTGTTCGATGGGGATGAGCAATTTGTCACAGCCGTGTGTCTGAAGTTTGAATCGCTGATAGCGGTGTTTAAGGCGCTTTCGGAATATGACACCCTTGAATTGACGATTGGTCCGTTCGAGGTTGATGAAGAGGAGAAAATCGTCTCCGCCAGTGCGAGCCACCCCTGGGTAAACGTCATTGGCGGGAAGGTATTTTGGGGCTGGCAACTTACCGACCAGCAGGGTTATTCCGATGGGGTACAGTTGGAGTTTACTGAACCCGGGACGCTTCAGAGGCGGGGAATTGTCCAGATGGTCGTTGCAGCATCCATGATCGAGATATCGGTGGTAGTCTCCACCGATCCGAGTTAGTCGTGATGGCCCTCACCCCCCAACCCCCACTTCCCCCCGAAGAGGTGGTTGGGGGCGAGGGCTAATTGCAGAGTTTCGTTCATGAAGCAGATGATATTCCTGGCGTTGACATCGTTCCTGGGTATTGCCGGGTCGTTCACGATTTCCCCCTTATGGGGGATCGCGGTCTACTACATGTTCGCTGTGCTGCGCCCGCAATTCATCTGGGACTGGGTCGAAGCGATGGGGGTGATGCTCCAGGATGTGCAGTGGTCCTTCAGCGTTGCCGTTTCCACGCTGATTGCTACCGTGCTGTGGCGGGTTGGCCTCCTGTTTCCGCTGGGAGCGATCCGTGACCCGTGGTATGGCCATCCGCGCTATACGCGGAGCCACTACCTGTTTTTTGGTTTCGTGGTCTGGATCTCAATCACCTATCTGACGGCGGTCAAGCAGCAGGTGGCGGAGCAACCCTTCGTGGAATACGTCAAGATCTTTGTGATGTTTATCTGCGCAACTCAAGTCCTCCGACGCATCAGCGATTTGTGGGTGATCTACTATGTGGTTCTTGGGTCCGCGGTCTATGCCGCTTATGAAATCAACTTCTTCTATTTCTTCGATGGTGTGATGCTTCTCAATCAACGCGGATATGGGGGATTGGATAACAATGGTGCCGCCTTGATTGTGGCAATGGCGGTTCCCATGGCCTATTTCGCCTGGGAAGCCAATCGGTACTGGATACGTTGGGGATTCCTGCTGGTAATACCCATTCTTGTTCATGCCCTCATGCTCTCGTTCTCGCGCGGCGGCATGGTGGCTCTCGGTGTCACTGCAATCCCCGTCTGGTTTCGGACTCGGCACAAGTGGCTCCTCACCTCCGTGTATCTGTGCTTGGGAGCATTCGTTCTGGCCACTGCCGGCAAGGAACTCCAGGAGCGATTTTTTTCGATCAGTAAGAATGATGCGGATGAGAGCGCCCAGTCGCGATTGACGACCTGGAAGATCGCGGTCCAGATGGCCAACGAACGACCGTTCTTCGGGTTCGGGATTCGGAACTCGAACCTGTTCACATTTCAATACGGGGCCGACATCGAAGGTCGATCGATCCATAGCCAGTACCTTCAAACGGCCGCCGACAGTGGCTGGGTTGGTCTCGGCCTTTACCTTTCGGTGCTGCTCTCCACGTTCCTTGGGCTGTGGTCGGTTCGACAATTCCTTCGCAAGTATCGCGACCCCGAAACATTGGCGGTCAAATCGATGGCCGCCGGGCTGGAGTGTGCGCTCTTCCTCTTCTGTGCGGGAG
>DASZJS010000731.1:0-4073 GCA_035947935.1 Gemmata sp.
AGCACCGTATCCACAGCAGCCAGCGCTTCCAGGTAGAGACCTCCTTTAATGATGGCTCCCTGATGCGCCGCGCGGCCGATTGCCCCGAGAATTGCCAGCGGAGTTCCTGCGGCAATGCCGCACGCTCCGGCAACGATTACGACCGAAATGGTTGACCTGACATTGTGGGTAAGGATGAACGTCAGCACCGCTGCTCCGAGTGCGAAGTACACAAGGTAACCAGCCAGGCGGTCTGCAGTTTTCTGAATCGGAGCCCGTGACTTCTCAGCGCGTTCGACGGCTTCAATGATTCTTCCGAAGGTCGTGTCGCGGCCAAGTCTCTGCGCGCCGATTTCCAGTGCCCCAGATTGATTGATGGTTCCGGCATAGACCGTATCTCCGGCGATTTTCTCAACTGGCATGGCTTCGCCGGTGATTGCCGCTTGTTCCACAAAGGAGCGGCCACCAAGCACAATGCCATCCACCGGGATGCGTCCACCCGGTTTCACGATGACCGTGTCACCGACTTGAACTTCTTCGGACGCTACTTCCACCACCTGATCATTGCGGCGGACTGCGACGGTTCTGGGAAGAAAATCGAGAAGACTCTGGATAGCCCGTCGGCCTCTACCAACTGTGAGGCCCTCCAACACCTCGGCGGCAAGGACGAAGGCCGTGATGACCAGAGCGGTGAAGAACTCTCCAATGGCCAAAGCCGAGAGAAGCGCGATGGTCATTGAGAGTTCCATCGTCATCTTTCGTTCAACGATGTTCTCGAAGGCTTCCTTGAAAATGGGATACCCCCCGATTAAGGCAGCCACGATACCGATTACACTGATGTGTGGAAACGGCTCCCAAAGCCGAAACCAGACCGCGGCCGCAGCCAAGGCCACAAAAGCAATGCGGACGAGTTCACTCCAATCCACGCCTTGCCGGTGTTGTTCGTGCTCAGAGCCAAGGTCAGGTTCCTTCAGTTCTGGGGACTTCCGCGTCTCGCTGAGATGTGGAGGGTTGGCTGGGGACTTTTCGATGATGGGCGAAGAACTCATAGCGACATTCCCTCCGTGGTACGAAAGCGATATTCCGAGTAAGACTCGACCATCTCGATCACTTCATCGCCAACCGAGCACAACCTGTGCCCTCAAGAGCGGCCCCGCGAGACCGGACCCAATGACCCGACCTCATTCTGCGATCCGCGAAATGAGGACAGGCAGCACAGTCAACGCTGCGATGGTGGAAAACGCCACACCACCTAACATGAAAGTGGCGAATCGGCCTTGGGCTCCCGAGTCTGCCCCAAACAATGCCAGGGGAAGCACCCCCACGATTGCACACAGTCCAACGAGGGAAACAGCTCGAAATTTCGCTTGAGCTCCTCTATAACATGCATTTCGAATGTTGCCGTACAGCCTGCGGACTTTGGCGATCTCAGAGGCAACCATCCAAGTCTGTACAATTGCCAGAGCAGAAACCAAGCAGAAACCTGCTGCCGCTCCCCGTCCAGCGTGCATGCCACGAACAAAAAGAGCAAAGACGCCTCCACTAAATCCCAGAAGCACAACGGTTATGGCGACGGCCAGGCGCTGCCACATGATGAACCCGTACAAAGGAATGGTTCATCATACATACCCCCATAGGTATTGTGCAATCCTTGGCATGATATCATTTGTTCGCGAATGAGTCACACGATCAAGAACAAACAGAAACTGATTCTGCGCAGCAAACGCATCCGGGGACAATTTGAGGCTCTTGAACGGGTTCTCGATGAGGGACGCGAGTGCTCTGAGGTGTTGCAGATCATCAGTGCGGCAAGAGGTGCGGTCAACAGCCTAATGACTGAGCTCCTGGAAGGCCATATCCGGCACCATGTGCTTGACCCGAAGCGAAAACCGAATTCGGACCAGACACTCGCGGCCGACGAAGTGATCGACATGGTGAAGACCTACCTTAGATAGCTGGGAATTGCTCCCGACGCACGGCTACGACGATCTCGGAGCTCCCACCCCCACCTGGATTGAACCGCGGCATTAGTTGCCGGAGCTCCTCATCCGTCACGACACATAGGAATACGGTGAAAACCGAAGCGGCCGGCGGGCTGAGCTGCTTGGTCGCCGCGGTGTAGCCGGGAAACCGCAGGATCAACGAGCGATCCGCCGAGATACGGAAGTGCCGTCTGGCCGGGCTCGCGACAGAACTCAGTCCGCCGCGTGCGGAAAAGACCATCACCGTTCGATGTCTTCAGCTGCCTCAGCCCGGAGAAGCGAGTTCCGCAGGACCATCCGTTGCCTTCGCTAAGGCGCTCGTGGCTGGCTATCGCAACGGGTTAGAGGGCGAGTGTCTCAGCCTTTCGCCGGTAAGTATTCACCGAAGCATGCGCTCAGCTTGCGTCTGAGGGCGCCCTGCTAAGCGCGGACGGGTTTCCCTAGGGAGAAGGGTTGACGGTAACGACAACGATTTTTGGGGGTTGATCCCATCGAGAGAGCGGCTATTATTGCAGGCAAGTGATTGCGATGCGCGCCCGCTGCGGGCAGGACTTTTCAGATGTTGCTCGACTGGCGCGGCAGCCGGGGGTGACCTCGGTGGTCGCGAGCGACATGGCGCTGAAAACAGCGTTTCGGTTTTCCGCTAGAGTCTTAGGCAGCTCCATGATCATCAAGCCTGCATCTTTGGCGGACTTGCCCCGCCTCACGGAGATTCACAACTACTACGTTCAAAACACTCACATCACATTCGATGTCCGAACGTTTGCGCCGGAACAGCGCGTAGCATGGTTTCACGACCATTCGGATGGGCGTCGTCACCGCTTGCTTGTAGCCGAACAAGCCGAACTTGGGATCCTTGGCTACGCTGCGACCGGCCCCTTCCGGACCAAAGAGGCCTACGAGACCACCGTTGAGGTGAGCGTGGCTTGCCGTCCCGACGCGATCGGAAAAGGGATCGGCACTCAGTTATACCAGGCGTTGTTTTCTCTGCTTGCCGACCAGGACGTTCACCGAGTCGTAGCCGGTATCGCACAGCCGAATGTAGCGTCGAATGCCCTTCACGAAAGGTTCGGATTTAAGAAGATCGGCGCCTTCACGGAGGTTGGTCGGAAGTTCGGCAAGTACTGGGATGTGATGTGGATGGAGAAGCCGATGATCCGATAGCTGCAAGGCATCCCACCAAGACTCGTGACCTTGCGGGACCGCGGCAGGCCTCGCGCGCAAGTACACTGAACATCAGAATCCGCCGCCCGGGCGGACAGGCAAACGATGAGGGAACCCGAGAGAAATACTTGGCCTGGTTCGACTTCAAGCGGTTCCTGCGGCATTTCGGGATTCCATTGCGCCCACAGTCTCACTTGTTGTGGATCTTTGCGACATAGAAGCAAGGCAATATGATTTATCGCGATTTAACTGGGACAGTGGGCAACACACCGATGGTTGAACTTGCGCGCCTGGCGAAGGGTCTCCCTGGTCGGGTGGTTGGCAAGCTAGAAATGCGAAACCCCTGCGGGAGCGTGAAAGACCGAGTTGGCGTTGCGCTCATCGCAGATGCCGAACAAAAAGGAATTCTGCCAGCGGGAACGACCCTGGTGGAAGCGACTGGCGGCAATACCGGGATCGCTCTCGCGTTCGTCGCGGCGATTCGAGGTTACCGGCTGATCCTGACGATGCCGCAAACGATGTCGACAGAAAGGGTCGCGCTGCTGCGACACCTCGGCGCGGAAGTCGTGCTTACCCCGGGCATACTCATGAGCGATGCCGTCGCGCGAGCCGAACAGATGGTTCAGGAAATTCCGGGTGCGATCATGCTCGACCAGTTCAGGAACCGCGCGAATCCAGAGATACATCGGCGAACCACGGCGGTGGAGATTTGGGAGGATACGGCCGGTGTGGTTGACGTGTTCGTCTGCGCTGTGGGCACGGGCGGTACGATTACTGGCGTCGGCGAAGTGCTTAAGGAGCGAAAGCCAAGCATCCGGGTTATCGGGGTGGAACCTGCGAACGCCGCGATGCTCTCCGGCGGCCCTGCGCGGAACCACCAAATTCCAGGGATCGGCGTTGGGTTTATTCCCGAGGTGTTGAATCGCTCGATCCTTGATGAAGTGATTG
>DASZJS010000732.1:0-2993 GCA_035947935.1 Gemmata sp.
CCGTCCGAGACCGCTTCTCATCGACCCACCGTTGCCTTGCCGCCTTCAGACTCAAAGGGCCGAATTCGCTCGCGGCCTTGTCCGGGTACAGTTCACGGAGGGACTTCACCACGATCTTGATTTCGTACACCTCGCTGGTTGGTGTGCCATCGGGCAAACGGTAATGCTTCTCGGCATACTCCACGTATGCCAGCAGCAGCTCCGGGATCGTCAACGCTGACTTCGTGGACTGTGGCTTGTTCAGCGGTGCGGACGTGATTTCGAGTTGAAGTTGAGCAAACGCTTTTTGGGACTCAGGACTTGCGAACTTGCCTGGGAGCAGCTTCTGGTGTCGCGTTCCGGTCGAGTCGGTCCAGACGGCCCTGGCACGACCCGATGCGGAATGCGGAAGATAGGACGGGGTGACATTACGTTTCACGTTCGGACTCCCGTGCTACTGTGGAAAATTCCACAGTCAGCATTGCTCGGAAGACGCGCCCGGAAGAGTCCCGGGGTAAGCGTGAAACGCTTCGTCTGTAGGGGTTTATGTCTTGTCGGGCCGGCGGGATTTGAACCCACGACCTCTTGCACCCCAAGCAAGCGCGCTAGCCAAGCTGCGCTACGGCCCGAATTGTCGACACAAGTGTTTTAAGCGATCCAACCCAAACTGGCAATGGTTAGGAGAACACTCATTGAGGATTGCCAAGTACATTCTGTACCTTGCAGCTCATTCAAATCATGGGAGAGAAGAGCATAATTCAACGGGTTCCAGCGACTAGGGCATACCTTGAAAGTCCACCACAAAGACATTCCGGAAGTAGGTGGCAGCAAGTCAATCGGGGAACGATGGCCTTCTCTTGAACTGTCACCTTGCGGGCGTTAGCCTCAAGTAATAGCCCAAATATCACTTATTGCCTCGCCAACGCTTCTGGCTCAGTGTCCGTTAAACTGTTAAGACATCTTCAGTAACCTGCCGAGGAATACGATGACCTTTGCTCGCTTCTCCAATTGGACCCTTTGCATCTTCTGCGGGTTCGCCCTTTTCTCGGGCACGGTAACCGCTCAGGATACTCTTCCTCAAAGAAACCGCGAAGCCGTTGATGAGGTGAATGCACGCCTCAGTAAAGAGGCTCGGGGTATCCCCGCTGACGAGCTTCCCAAAATCAAGCCTCTGTTCCTCGCATTTGCAAAATACTATGCCGATGTCGTTTCCAATCCGATGGTCTATAAAGCTGCAATCGATCCCAAAAGTGGCCCAGGAGCACCACGAATTCCAACCATCGACAGAAACAACCAAACGGGTATTCTCCTGGAACTCGATCGATACATCCTGGAGCCAAACCTAATCACCAAAGTAAGCAACGAGAAAGCTGATTACATTCGTGAGTTGGGAATCGCCTTCGATGCTGTGCTTAAGCCGGTCATCGAGACACACGGTGATCGTATCGTTCGTATCAACGCAGCCCGTATTCTCGCCGAGGTCTGTCGGAGCGGGGCAACTGCTCACTGGCCCACAGTTACCGCGTTACTTACCAATGATAACACACTCACCGAAGTCAAATACTATGCTCTCCATGCAGCCGGAAACCTGCTCGCTGCTTGTGATCTGAACGAGTATAAAACTCGTAAGCACAGCAACGGTCCAAAAGAAGTAGGAGCCCTTGCCCAGGCGATTACGAACTGCATCCTGAACCCCAACGCCATTCTCCCTGCGGTGAAGGCCGCGGAAGCCACACCCGACCAATTAGCCGTCATTGGATTCATTCGGCGATCGGCGGTACGGGCTCTGGCTCAACTCCGGTTTGTCACGATTCCAGGGCCAGATGGGAAACAGTCGTTATACCCAGCTTACACACTCGCTCGGGTGTGTGTCTCGGATCCCATGTTGGTTCCGGAGCCCTCCCCAGCGGAGTGCGCTGAAGCCGCAATCGGCCTCTGTAACATGGCTCCATCGGTGGATGGAAACCCCGTGAAAGGATATAATGCCGCCACTGCGGTCGAGGCAGTCGCCGCCGGTCTGAAAAGATTCGCTGGTCCCCGATCCGATCCGACCGATCGCTCTTTACCTTGGCGGCAATACAGTATCCGCATCTCCGAAGCCTTAAAAAACTGGCGACCCCTCTTCGACCCTACTTTTGAGCCAACGCAGCCGAATAATTTTGATGCTAGTGCTATTCCCCCTTCAGTCAACGATGCAATCGAGCGGATCAAGACTCTGATTCTCGCCCCAATCGAGAAGGTGGATTTTAACAATAAGCCAGATCCCAATGCACGTGTGGATATCCCAGAAATGGAGCGGTTTCTCGTTCAACTTCGGAGCAGTCCTCAGCGAAAACCTCTCCTTTTCTCCAATAACCCCGACACTGTCCTTTATGTACCCGCGATAAAGTAATTTTTCTTTGCTCTTAGTTCGATCGCCGCGAATGGTCGCGCTAGGTTCAAGCATCCGAACCCGAGCAGATCGAGTTCACGCCATCAGCGGCGAGGATTGGGAAGTCGTGACTTTGGCATCGCCAATTCAAACGTGGAATTCCAGTTGCGATACCAGCGATTTCGGCAGACAATCAATTAACTCAATAATCCAGAGGTGCGTCGATGAGACGGTTCTTGTCCCTGGCCACCATCGCATTACTCGTGTTTGCGGTCGCCACCCCCGTTAACGCGGGCTACATCATTATCCGCATTATTCTGGAAGGGAGTTCCGGAGGCGGTGCCGATGCCGGTCACTCCGGTTCGGGGATGCTTTCGGGCGGTGGTACACCAAATCTTGGAATGGGACTACGTCCTACTGGCGGTCCAGGTGGGCTTGGTGGCGGGCCAGGTGGATATAGCGGGTCAGCGGGTGGTGGGCCAGGAAAACTTGGTGGACCTGGAGGAATGCCGGGCACGGCACCAACCACACATTCAACTACTGACCCGGCTCGTTCTGTGGTCGTTGTGGTTCCAATTGAAGAAGATCTCTCGCTCTCCGCGCCCTTCTACCCCAAAAGACCCCTGAACTTGGAGACGAATCC
>DASZJS010000733.1:0-4175 GCA_035947935.1 Gemmata sp.
CACCAGCGAACATACCCATGGGAAGGGTTGCGAAACCGAGCCCCAAAGCACATGCAAAGCAAAACCTTACAATTCGTTGGTTCATGGTAATTCTCCTGGCAACCAAGCTGACCACGGTGCGGATACTCTGCCGAATGCCGAGTGCAACTTGAATCGAGGACACAATCTGTCCCTGCATAAAGTCTACCTCATTGAAGGCCATTGCTGGTAGAAAGTTCCGAAAAATCGAAGGTTGCCCATGTCGGTGAAACGGTGAGTTCTTCTTAACCCCACTCGATCATCAGTCGGGGATGCGATGAGAACCAAACCCATTGCCCGGCGTCTGCTATCTCTTTATGCGAGCGGCAGGATTTGGTTTCGCTGTAGGACGGCCTGGGAAGGCAATCCTACAGGTATGCTTTTTCCTGCCGCTCGCCTTACGATTTATTCACGCGTTATCTCTGGGGTTTCATACAGACCCATATTTATCCCAAATTACCCAAATTATCGCCGCTAACGTAACGACCCCAGCCACTCAGGTTGCGGTTGCACGACCTGAGCTAACTGCCTAGAATCCGCCGAATCGCGGACGGACCCGCGCATGGCGATAGGGAAGGAATCCAGCATGGCCCTGGCAGTCCCGTCGGGTGGTACACCACCGCCCCCAGAACCAAGGCTGGATATTTCGCTATCGCCATCCACTCATCGGGCCGTGGCGTTCTCACCCGGCATCGCTTCACCTCGTCGCCAGTCTGCCCCGTCTACTCCTGTTATCACTGTCGTGATCGTGAACTTCTGCCAATGGCGTAATACTGCCCGTCTTGTCGGCCAGCTCCGACAGTCCATTGCACTGCGGAACGGTGCCGCAAATATCGTCGTCCTCGACAATCATTCCCCATTTCACCCGGTCATTCGTAAGCTGGAAAAGCTGCATGGGGTGACCATCCGCCGATTCAGCCGAAACCTGGGGTTCGCTCGCGCGGTAAACCGCGGCGTTACCGAACCTGGCCCCCGCAATAAACCAAACCAGGAATCCGGACCCAGCGACTGGGTCTTGCTGCTGAACCCCGATGTGACAGTCGGCGAAGGATTCCTGGACGATGCAGTGAATTCGATTGAGAAACTCGCCGCGATTGATTCGACAGCGGGAGTCGTGGGTTTCCGGTTGCTCAACCGCGACGGTTCACCGCAAGCATCGAGCGGTTCGTTTCCAACCCTTTCCAGCACCCTGACGGGGTTATTCGTCCCACGCTCGCGACGAAAGTGCAGCCATCGTCCTGAACCTACCCGTCAGGTAGTGGACTGGGTCACGGGAGGGTGTTTACTGGTCCGGAGAGACTGTTTCGCACAACTCAAAGGACTCGACGAGTCATTCTTTCTTTACTACGAGGATGTGGACTTCTGCCACCGGGCGACAGCAGCGGGGTGGTCCGTGTGGTTTGACCCATCGTTGGAGGTCAAGCACCACTGGCCTCTGCACGTTCGGCGTGTCCCGGCCCCGCTCCGACTCATGACACGACACGCTCTACTGATGTATGCTCAAAAACACTGGTCGGAGTGGCGGGCTAACCTGATGACTGGGATGGTTTGGGTGGAAGCTGGCTTGCGCCAGGGTTGGGCAGCCATACGAGGGGACTGGGATGCCTCCCGCTGTTACGGCCAGCTTCGTCGCTTGGTACTCGATGTCGCTGCTAGCCGGGACAGGGACGTTCGCAGACGCATTCGATACGCTGCCACTTTCCTCGACCCCATCGCAGCCGAACAGGACGGACGCACGGAATAAAGGATGATGGGCGATACCAGGATGGAATAGGAGTCGTGCACCACCGTTCGTTACCCATCATGTCCCTTCATTGAACCATGCCTTTATCCCTGTCCATCGTGATCCCATCTCATCGTCGGGCGGACCTTCTCCGGCTCTGTCTCGCCAGCGTTGCGCGATATGCACCACTACAAACGGAAGTAATCGTTGTCGATGACGGTTCCCCAGGCGGGGCGATCTCGCAAGCTGCTTCGGAATTCCCGGGAGTGAAAGTGATCCGGCAGCCGAGAGCGGGAGGATTCTGCATCGCCGCGAATGCCGGGATCGCAGCCGCAACTGCTCCAGTGGTCGAATTACTCAACGATGACGCGGAGGTCACCGAAGGCTGGGCAACCGCCGCCTTGCGATGGTTCGCCGACGAACGCATCGCCGCTGTCGCTCCGTTGATCTTGCAGAACGATCCTAACCGACTTCAACGCGGACTTCAGCCACTAATCGACTCCGCTGGGGATGAATACGATCCCGGGGGTTTCGCCATCAAGCGAGGACATGGCCGGACATTGGAGAAGTGGAGAGTGGAGAGTGGAGAGTGGAGAGTGGAGAGTGAAGGCAGGGGACAAGAGACAGGAAATCCTATTGATATTTTCCTGGATTCCAGTGTCCCTTCTTCACTCTCAACTCTCAACTCTCAACTCTCAACTATTCAAATCCCCGGTCTCGTGTGGGGTGCCTCAGCAGCCGCGGCGTTCTATCTCCGGGAAGCTGTCATCCGAGTTGGTGGCTTTCCCAAACAGTTCAGAGCGTACTTCGAGGATGTGGATCTCTCGTTTCGCCTTCGTCGGCTGGGGTTCGAGATTGTATACGACCCAGGCTCCGTGGTGTGGCATCGAGTCTCAAGCAGTTATGGGAGGAAGCCATCCCGACGGGTTCTGGAGCAGCAATCGTGCAATGAGGAGCGTGTCTTCTGGCGGAACGTGCGCGGAATGACCAGGGCAAGATGGCTCCCACGTCATGCGGTGGTTCTGATGGCGAAGGCATTGAAGCGCTTCCAGGAAGGAACGCTGATGCCGTGGTTGCTCGGTCGGGTTCGGGCGATTGCGGGGTAAATCACTCTCAACTGTAAGAGTGATCCGGATAACCCGTCAGCCGATCCACAGAGCCAATCCTCTCTCACGTTTTGTGGACCAGTCCGTTCTGTGGATGATGCGAACCTTCATCCCACCCACTTTGTCCTGAGGAGAATTGACTTGCCGAAAGCGCGGATGGCACCTCATGAGCAAACACACAGTCTTCACACCATGCGTCTTCATTCCGTTTCGACTCCGCGAACAGGTTCCGTCCGGTGCGGTGGTCTATGACGTGAGCAGTTACGCCGACCACCCGTTTTGCACCCTCAGCCCGATGTGGCCGCACGGTGGCATTCCTGTCCCAGGTATGACTGGAACGACCAGCGACTCAGTCGAGGGTATTTGGCAGGGATTAAAGATAATCAACAACAAGATCGCACCTCGGTATTTCTCAGGCCAGGGCCACAAGCGGGGCGGCAAGCCGCGGGGGCATCAGTATGGAGATAAACTCCTCAAACTTGTGGAGGCTCGCGAGAAGATCTACCGTGTGAGCTACGAGTGGATGCTGGAACACCGTGCCGATC
The DNA here is from genome assembly GCA_035947935.1 of Gemmata sp. Classification (GTDB taxonomy): domain Bacteria; phylum Planctomycetota; class Planctomycetia; order Gemmatales; family Gemmataceae; genus Gemmata. The sequence goes on from DASZJS010000733.1 coordinate 3,393, forward strand.
TGGAATTGATCGGCGTATTTATCGACCGGGCATTTCGAGGTGAACGGCAATACTTCCACGATGTGAGCAACAACGGCAAGATTGGTAACTCAGATGAAGGCTGGGCGCACGCGGCGGTCCTTGTCCAGTACCTGAACCGGCGATGCCAACAGCAAGCCGATGACAGTCGTGTTGAACCAGGTGAGGCGGCAAATCAAAATGATGAATGAGGATTGTTCCAGCTTCAATTGTCGCGATTGAGTTTGCGTGAGTCACTTGAGAGTTGGCTTTCTTGGGGAAGTACAGCTACTTGCAAACACCGACCCTGGAAGGGTCCGTTTCAATCTGCTACAGCCATTTCCTATAAGTCTCAGCCCTTGCCTTGGTAAATTGCCGCCCGAAAAGTAACCCCGTGTAGCGTTGCCCGATTATCGAGTTGAGACGGCATCAACAGCGTAGAATAGAAATGGTTCCCCACTCTCAGCGCGGAGTGAATGGAACAAATTGTGCTGGCAGTCTCGATGCTTGGGTTTCTGTTCCACATTCCGTGCTATCAGACTACCCACAGAGGATTGACCATGAGTCGTGACCCAAACGATGTGGTGAAGTTGTATTCCGGACCGCTTGTGGTGGTCGAGAGCTACCGGGAGGCGTTGAGAGATGCAGGGATTGAAAGCCGAATCGTCGGCACCGCTCTGACCTCCGTTTTTGGAGGCGCTATCCCCGACACAATTGAATTGTGGGTTCACCAGGGAGATGTGCAGAAAGCTACTGCGACAATCGAAAGGTACGAACAACGCAAAG